>CAYORE010000021.1:0-6089 GCA_964406325.1 uncultured Bdellovibrionales bacterium
CGTTGATGGCTCTCAAGGAGGCTTCCTCGCAACAGGACGACTTGGTAATCGTCACCATTTCGTTCGGCTCGCCCGGCTCGTCGACCGACCGTGCCCGCGAAGAGTACTGGGAGTCCCCCAAGAGTATCTTGGGATATGATGATGCGGAAATTAGATTGAAGGATCGCGAGCGGGGCTGGATTAAAGGGAACATCGAGGTCGTCGGAATTCCCGGCACCGTTCTCTCGGTCAAACGCAGCTCCGGCATGCACGGTGATTACTACACCGTGCTGGTCGCGATTATCTCCGGGACGAAGACCGAGCGGAAGGCCGGGCTCCGCTAACCTCGCGCACTCAGCTCCAGTTTAGAGGATTTGGATTAATAAAACCCTCTACTGCCGCGGCAGCCGCAAGGCACCGGCGGAGAATCCGTCGCGGGTGAATCCGCGCCGGCTCGCCGAGGTCGCCGCCCGGCTCCTCACGTAGTTTCAACTTCGAGCCCCTTATGGTTGCACGCCACTCAGGGCTCTTTTCTTTTTGTAATTAGTATTGGTACCCCCCCTTACCCCAAACCAAGCGAGGACGGGCGCGGCATCCTCCCCTTGAACCTCTCCTGCCGCACCGTCCGAGCGTTGAGCAAGCACTAAGCCTCCGCTTTGCGGCGGCGCGGAGGCGTTGTGTGCCTGTTCTCTTTCAGTAATTTTTGCTAAAATAAGTTCGAGCTTGGTTGTATAACCACACAAAGAATAGTGGGTTGTTTACCCCGGCGAATGCCGGGCGACTCCTACCAAGTGCACCAAATATCCTTCATTTCAAAACTATGAACGAAACACTCTTTGTCTTTATTAATCAATTTGCCGGTACCAATACCGTTTTGGATAAACTCGGCATTATTCTGGCTGAATACACTCCCTATTTTTACATTTTAATTCTAATCTATTTTTGGCTTTCTCAAAAACCTTCCTCCTCAACCCTCAAAAACATCACTCTTCTTGCCGGTTATTCCGCCGGACTGGGAATAATTATTAACAGAATTATTTCCTCTCTCTATTTTCATCCTCGTCCTTTTATGGAAAATATCGGCACCCTCCTGATAAAACACACTGCCGAATCATCCTTTCCTTCAGATCATACCACCTTTTTACTATCCATCGCCTTTTTATTTGTCTATTTTTCCCAAACAAAAAAGCTCGGGCTAATCCTGATAGTGCTTGGAATTATCAGTGGTTTTGCCAGAGTTTTTGCCGGACTACATTTTCCTTTGGATATTTTAGGGTCATTATTGGTTAGTATTTTCTCCGCCACCATCATTTTTCATTTCAAAAATAATTTACAAAAAACAAACACTTTTTTAATTAACGGTTATTTAAAAATATTTAAATAATTTTTTGATTGCTATGTTTCAAAGAACCGATCCTATATCCGTCGTTCCGGGTATTGGAAAAAAATATCAAACCAAACTGGAAAATCTCGGCATCACCACTGTCGGTGATTTTTTATATCACCTACCATTTCGTTATGATGATTTTTCCGAATACAAAAAAATAGACGAGGTTCGTTTGGGAGAAACCGTAACTATTCAAGGACGCGTAACCAATGTAAAAACCACTCAAGCTCGCTATCGCCGAATGACCATTACGGAAGCTTACATTGAAGATGATACCGGCAACATTAAAGCCACCTGGTTTAACACTCCGGCACCCTTAAAATATCTTCGTGAAGGTAAGGCTATTAGGATTAGCGGAAAAATAAGTTTAAACAAACAACAGGAGGCATATTTTTCTCATCCCAATTTTGAATTTATTCCCGTCAGTGCTCTTCAGCGAGAACAATCGGAAAGTATTATTCAAATAGATAGCGACGACAGTTACAGTACCGGGATTATGGCCCCCGTCTATCACGAAACCGCCGGATTGAAAAGCTTTTGGTTTCGTCGCTTAATGAAAGAATTACTTCCTCAAGTGGAAATTACGGATTTTATCCCTCAAGATATTCTCAAATCTCAGAAACTTTTAGATTTAAAAACGGCCTTGCAACAAATTCATTTTCCCCGTTCCACCGACGAAGTTACAAAAGCAAAAAAACGCTTTGCTTTTGAAAAAATATTTCTCATTCAACTAAAAACTCTTTTAATAAAAAAAGAATGGCAAAAGAAAAAAGCTCCGGTCATTCCCTTTAATGAAGAGTTTATCAAAACTTTTGTTAAATCACTGCCTTTTACTCTCACCACCGCTCAGAAAAAATGCACTTGGCAAATTATTAAAGATTTGGAAAAAAATCAACCGATGAATCGCCTGCTGGAAGGAGATGTTGGTACCGGAAAAACGGTTGTCTCAGCTATTGCCACCCTTTCCGTTATCAACCAATTGTATCAAGTGGCATTTTTGGCACCTACCGAAGTTCTATCTGTTCAACATTACAAAGGCCTCCGTAAATTTTTTCAAAAATTAGATTTCACCATCGCCATCCTTACTCGTTCGGAGGTTCATTGTGCTCCCGCCAACAAACCAAGTAAAAAAATAACCCGTCCCAAATTGTTAGCCAAGTTAAAAAAAGGGGAGATTGATTTGCTAATTGGCACTCACGCCATTATTCAAAAAGATGTGGAATTTAAAAATCTCGGACTGATTATCATAGACGAACAGCATCGTTTTGGTGTTCGCCAAAGAGCCACTCTGCAACAACGCACCATGCAAGAAGAAAATAAAGCAAACCAAGAAATTCCCCATCTTCTAAGTATGACCGCCACTCCAATTCCCCGCACCCTTTCTCTCGCCGCTTTTGGTAATTTGGACTTATCCATTCTTGATGAATTTCCCGCCGGTCGTAAAAAAATAATAACCAAAGTTGTCAATTCTCAAGGATACAATCAAGTTTATCAATTTGTTCGTCAATCCATTCAACAAGGACGCCAAGTTTTTATAATTTTTCCTCTGGTGGAAGAAACTTCTAAAATATCTGAGGTCAAAGCCGCCACTCAAGAACACGAACGCTTACAAAAAGATATCTTTCCTGAATTTAAACTGGGTCTTTTACACGGCAAAATGAAGCCGACGGAAAAAAATGAAATAATGAAAAAATTTAAAAACAAAAAATTGGATATTTTAATATCCACTTCCGTAGTGGAAGTTGGCGTAGACATTCCCAATGCCAATATTATGATAATTGAAGGAGCGGAGCGATTCGGCTTGGCTCAACTTCACCAATTCAGAGGCCGAGTCGGACGAGGAGAACATCAATCCTACTGCTTTCTTTTTACATCATCTTCCGTTGCCGACACCACCGCTCGCTTAAAAGTTTTGGAACAAACCAATGACGGTTTTAAAATTTCCGAAGCTGATTTAAAATTACGCGGACCGGGACAATTTATGGGAACCGCTCAATCGGGAATTCCGGATATTGCTATGGAATCTCTTTCCGATGTTAAAACAATTCAACAAGCCAGAATTGAAGCTCAAAGAGTTTTAAATTTTGACCCCCGGTTAAAAAAACTCCCCGCCCTGCAAGCGGAGTTGGAAAAAATGGACGCCATTCTTCACAACGAATAATGAAACTGCTCCCAAACTCAGTTTTTAATGAATTTTTTCCAGTTCTTAACCGGCGAATGCCGGTCCCGACTTTATAATCTTTCCAAATCCATGAGGCGTAGCATTGTTAGCATATGTCACAGCCCCACAATTTGACGCTTTAATATCATCATCAGTTCCATGATACCCTAATAATTCACCGCCCATTCCCTGTTTAATACCAATGGTTTTACATTGTCCATCAATATAGTCATCAGGGTCATGCTCATGATTTGGAATTTCATAGTCAATTCCGGCATGATAATAATTATTAGCGCTACAATGCCTTCCATACCAACAACTACGCTCAGCATAAGTTCCATCAACATAGTTATTAATTGGCTCCGAACATTCATCTTTGAATCCATGCCATCTTTTATGACAAATATGATCCTTGTCTTCTAAAAAGGTGTTATAATGATCATCAACCGGATCCGTAGCCCAAGTTGATGGATGCATAAACTTCTCACCCGCATAAGCACTGTTACCCATCATGAGCAACAAAAACATTACTACAAAGTTAACAACTTTCACGATTACTTCCTCCTTAAATTTTCAAGGTTCTTGAGTGAATTTGTTCGCTACTTTCACCAACCATCCTATTATGATAGGTGAAGGAGTAAACATTTTATATTCCAACCCTTTCACGGCTTAAGTTTTTTTAATTAAACACACTTACTCTCCGGTCAATAAAAAAGTTTATTTCAAATCATTTTCAAATCCCAACCTAATAATATTTTGGATATCATTTTTAGACACAGGTTTATAAGGTCGTCCTTCCTGAAAATCCCCCTTTCCATAATTAGCCGGATTACTTCTTGCAACAACCAATTTTCCGCCATTTATCAATTCTTGAGTATCCTTTTTAAAAATCATAAAATAAGCAACATCACCAACCTCTCTACAAAGAATACTAAGACACACCTTTCTATCTAAAAATCCTACTACCACATATTGATCACTTAGGTAGTATGCAAACCTCTTCATTGAACTATTTACTTTAATTGTTTCACTGTTTAAATTATATGAAACATCTTTCAAATGGTTTGTGTCATTCTGTAAAAAAAATGCTTTTACCTCATTGTTTATTTCATAGATATTCGCTATCTTTGATAATACAACAAAATGATACTTACCATAACTTTTTGCATCATAACAACCATCCTCTAGTTTCTTTGTTTGATAGTGAAACAATCCTTTTCCGCACAATTTCATATCTGCTATTCTGAATTTCAAATCTTGATCATACCAAAACAAGCCACTGGCTATCAGTAGAAAAATCACTGTAATAACAAAAGTTTTTTTCTTCTTCAGCTTCACAAAAAATTTAAATTAAGTATTTAACAATTACATTCATCAACCATGCTTAGTATGCTTGATAAAATTTAATTGTCAATATTACTTTGTACTATCACAAGCCGAATAGCAATATTCTCACTGATACAGTCTACTCAATTATTAATATATATTAATTCATTGTCTTATAAAAATCATAAACTAGAAATAGTTCCATTTTGTTGGTTAAAGGCGATGTATATTTTTTTGGTAACCAGTGACCATAAGATAACTCATCATTACTACCAACCAAATTTACATCTGCCAAGGCAGGTGCAACCAACAATACTACAAGGTACATTACTACCATTTTCATAAGCTTCATGCTTTTCTCCTTTGTCAAAGAACTTTTGTTTTGGGTAAATAATTCACACGCCTAATCTCATAACAATATATTTATTGTAATGAGATTTTGAAGTATGAAAATGTGAAAATTCGCAATAGCTCAGCACCTTACCATCCATAATAAATAAAATCAATTAAGTTTTCTATTACTCCATGATAAATTAAAACAACGACCATAAAAATAGCCAATAACAACATTATCTTGTTAAAAATGTTTTTTCTAAGTTGGGCCTTATACAACCACGTCAACGCACCAATAACAAAAAGATCAATAAATAAACATATATATACAATCAACTCTAAAGATAAAAGAAAAATAACTACTCTTATATCGTTACTTGGCACACCAACAGTATCTTTAGATGAAAACCAAATAATCAAAACCCCAATATTTAATCCCCAAAACAAAACTTTAAATATTTTTGATTCCAGTATTTTTATAATAAGTTTTTTCATAAATTTATCTAAATTTTTAAATTTTAAAATTATTAAACATTTAAACTTTTAAAATCTTATCTAACCTTATATCTCATCATCCTCCATTTTTCTTTTACTGTCAATCAAAATTTATTTTTTAGACTCATCTTTAATGCCAAATCAATTTTAATATTTTAAACTCTCCACGAACCGGACTTGTGGCGAAGCGACAGCGAAACTACTAGTCTGGCTTGTGGACTTAAAACCGGCGAATGCCGGTTTAAATTCTTGACCGATTGATAAGTTAGTTTTTTTCAAAAAGTCACCGCTTGGAGAAAATTGGCGAAAATCGGGGCTTGGAAGTGATCCTTTATAGAATAAATTACTAATCTACAAATTTAAAATCAATATATTTTTTCATATTTTTTGACGAAATAAGAGAATCAA
>CAYORE010000022.1:0-5195 GCA_964406325.1 uncultured Bdellovibrionales bacterium
AAAAACGGAAGAGGTGTTTGTCAGCAATCGCTCTATTGGTTTTGTAGGGAGCAGATTGTTGCTGATCGGGGCTTGGTTGTTGCAATTGGTGTTGTTGATATACTTATTGGCAATATGGTTGATAAATAAATAATATATGAAGAAGAAAAATTGGTCTTATCCTGATCCAAAAACCAAAGATAAGAAGGAGCATAGAATACAAAGGTTCTGGGAGATTGTTCCCGGTTTTTTGACTTGGTTTACTTTAATCGGAATGTTTGTTTTTTCTTATTTAATACCGGTTTGGGTGGCCATTTTTGTGATTGTTTTTGATGCTTATTGGATTTGGAGGACAGCTTACATTTCTTCTTATTCGGTGATGGCTTACAGAAAGATGAAGCGATGGAGTGAAATAGATTGGCGACATCGGTTGGAGGCTATTTTTAAGGGAGATAAATTGATAGAGGAATTGAAACAAGAGATTGTTTTATTGAAAGAGAAATTGCGAACGGATAAATTGTCAAGAAAAGAAAGAAAAGCTTTAAAAAGCAAATTGTTGGAAAGGGGAAATTTCTTAAAGAGGGCTAAGGAGGATTTGAAACATCAGAATGATTTTGTGGACTGGAAAAAAATTTATCATGTTATGATGTTGCCAAATGCAATTGAAACGGCGGAAAATATCAGACCGGCACTACAAGCGATAGTTGACTCTAATTATCCCAAAGATAAAATTATTATTTTACTGGCTATGGAGGAAAGGGAGCCACAGGAAAAACGAGATTTAAAAGAGAAAATTTTACGAGAAGAGTTTGGCGATAAATTTTTTGCGTTTGTTTCCACCGTGCATCAAGTTAAAGGAAATGAAATGAAGTGTAAGGCCTCTAATACCACTTACGCTGCCAAAAAAATGAAAATATTTTTAGAAAAAAAAGGCATTCCTTTGGAAAATGTTATTTTATCAAATTTGGATTGTGAGTCGCGGGTGCATCCGCAATATTTGGCGGCTTTAACCTATGCTTATGTAACCGAACCGAAGCGATTACAATGTGCTTATCAGCCTTTACCGGTATATAATAATAATTTATGGGATACCATTGCTCCGGTGCGGGTAATTGTAACCGGTTCTTCGTTTTGGCAAATGGTGGAATCAATGCGTCCGGAACATATGGTTACATTTTCTTCACATAGCGAACCGTTTAAGACAATTGTGGATATTAATTATTGGCCGGTGAATGTTATTTCGGAAGATTCATTGGTTTATTGGAATGCTTATAATTATTTTGACGGTGATTATCGGGTGAAGCCAATTTATCTACCTATTTCTATGGATGCCGTTCTGGGAAATACTTATTGGCATACGATTAAAAATCAATACAAACAAAATCATCGTTGGGCTTACGGAATAGAAAACCTGCCTTTATTATACAGAGCGTTTCGGGGTAATAAAAAAATTCCTTTTTTAACTAAGGTAAAACATATATTTAATATGCTGGAAGGACATTACAGTTGGGCGACCACTTCTTTTATTTTGGCACTTTTGGGTTGGTTGCCACTTATTTTGGGTGGAGAGCAATTTAATGAATCGGTTTTAGCACATAACTTGCCTTTTATTACCAGATATTTAATGACCTTAGCGATGATTGGATTGGTTGTTTCCATGTTTTTAAGTTTGATGACTTTGCCTCCAAAGCCGAAAAAATACAAAAAGCGAAGATATGTGGGAATGATTTTACAATGGGGTCTGGCTCCTTTTATTGCACCTTTTTTGGGAGCTTTGCCGGCGGTTCATGCTCAAACCAGGATAATGTTAGGTAGATATATGGGAGAGTTTTGGGTAACGGAGAAAATTTTAAAAAAAGACCAAAAGAAGAAATAATTTTGTGTCAGGAATGAGTAAGTGACAATCGGTAATTAATAACCGGTAATTAATAAGTGTTTTTTACTTCTTGGTGTTTGAAAATAAAAAGAGGGAACGGTTTTGTAAAGTTTAAAAAAAGAAAATGTTGGTTATTTTTTTGCAAGCATTGTTGGTAAGTTTGTTTTTTTTCGGAGTGGGGTTGAGGATTTATAAAGGAAAATCCAAGCGTTGGGGAGGGGTTGTTTTGGTTGCATCTTTTTTAATTTTGGTTTTGGGGCATCGGGAATTGGAAATGACCAAACAATTGCAAGGATTGTTATGGGGAGCGGTGAGTATTTTATTGTTCGGATTATGGGATGACAATAAAAATCTTTCTTGGTTTAAACAATTGCTTTTTCAAATATTTTTGGTGGGATTGTTGGTGTGGTTTGGTTTTCAGGTGGATTTTTTTCGTGGGCCGGGGGAGATGATTTTCAGATTAGACGGAGTGGTTTGGCAAGGAGTTTTTCTCGGTAGTGTGATTTTTATATTTTTCTGGGTGGTGAGTATTATTAATGCAATTAATTGGTTGGACGGAATTGATTCATCTCTGGGGGTGGTTTCTTTGTGGGGAGGGTTGAGCTTGGTTTTTGTCAGTTTATTACCGGAGGTAAATCAGCCGGCGGTGGCGATTTTGGCGGTTATTTTTTTAGGAACAATAGGAGGTTTTTTGTTATTTAATTTACCGCCGGCCAAAGTGGAAGCGGGCACGGTAGGGAGTTATTGGGTGGGGTTTTTGTTGTCCGCTTTGGCGATTGTTGCCGGCAGTAAGATTATCACTTTGATGATAATTTTGGTTTTACCATTATTGGATTTTGGGTGGGTAATCGGATTAAGGTTAAGAAAGAAGCAGGTAATTTTTTTGAAGGATAAAAATCATTTGCATCATCGTTTAAAAAAAATTGGTTGGGATGACCGGATGATTTTTTTGAGTTATTTTGTTTTTTTGGGTGTTGTTTTGACGGCTTATTCTTTGGTGCCGTCTCGGGAGGTGAGAATGATGATATTGGGCGGAGAAATTATTTTTTTGAGCGGGTTTTTTATTTGGGTGGAGAGGAAATTGTTATTAAAAAAGGTAAAATAAATTTTTATGAGCAAGCAACAAGAATTTAAATTGAAGGACAAAATCGGGATGGGGATTATTTTGGTGGCGTTAATTTTATTTTTGGGGCAAAAAATGTTTTTAAAAGAAAAGTCGGTTGACAAAAAAGAAGTAATGATTGATAATAAAAAACTAAAAGTGGAGATTGCCGATAATGATAGCGAGCGGTATCGTGGTTTGAGCGATAGGGAGCAGTTGGGGAAAAATGAAGGAATGCTTTTTATTCATAACGGAATTGGTCGTTATCAGTATGTGATGCGAAGAATGAAGTTTGATTTGGATTTTATTTTTGTTAAAGAGGGAGAGGTGGTGGATATTGTTAAAAATGTTCCGAAAAATTTTCAGGGAATAATACGAGGGGCGACAGAGTACGATAAAGTTGTGGAAGTACCGGCCGGCTGGGTTGATGAAAATAATATTAAGTTGGGGGAAAAGTTTTTGATAAAAGAGTAAGCGGGGATAAGCAATGAATTTTATAGAACCGAAAGATTGTAGAAATTATTTGTGGACTTCTCACTCTAAGAGAAAATTGTTTCAGTATGGGCTAACTCCCGGAGTGATAAAACGAGTAATCAGACATCCGGACAGGAAGGAGGAAGGAATTGCCGAGAAAACGGTGGCGGTAATGAAGGACAAATCAAGCAAGACTATTCAAAAAGAGTTGTGGGTGATGTATCAAAATGTTAAAGGGAAGAAGAGAATTATTTCTGCTTGGCTTTATCCGGGAAAAACGGAGCCGGGTAAAGAGATTTATGTTCCGGATGAAGTGTGGGAGGAAATAAGGAGTGGTAAGTGATAATTAAGACAACCGGATGGGTGAGGGCGGGCGATAAAGACATAAAAAGGGTAAAAGTTTAGTGTTTGTTTTTCGTCAATTTAAAAATTATTTTAAAATTTTACGAGGGACTTGGGAACAGTCCCATAAACTTTTTTGGCAAAGGGTGGATAAAAATGGCGGTTAATTTTTAATTAAAATAAAATGGAAGAAAGAAGCAATGAACGATTTACGAGAGTGTTTGAGGAGGTTATTTTACCAACGGTTGATTCGGTGATGAATGATGATTATTTAAAAATTAAAATGACGGAAGGGTGGGAATTAATGATGGAATTTATTGAATTCAGAGAGGCATTTCAGCAACGATTGAAATTGTTTTATTTCAGACAATTTTTAGAATACAAAAAAAGAGGTGAAGAGAAAATTTTTCCCGGAGATACGGAGCACCTGGAAAAGGATATTTATTTTATGTATGTGGAATTTAGGGATTTTTTGAAAGACCAGAGGGAAAAAAGCGGAATGGGAATGGGTCTTTTTGGTGTTTTGTAAAAAACTTGATAGGTTGATTGATTGGAGCCGGCATCTGTTGGTTAGGACCGGTATGCGCCGGTCAAGACCGGCATGCGCCGGTTAAAAATTTAAACCAACATTCGCCGGTTAAGACCGGCGTACGCCGGTCAAGAATTTGAAATTTTTTACAGTAAAAAAAGAGGAGGTGCACTGTGTTGAGCACACCTCCCATTCTCCCGATGCCGGTTGGCATCGGGAGGGAGATTGGCCTACTGCTGCAGTTGCCAGTGGCCGTAAGCGTCCCGGCAGGCCGTGGCGTAGGTCTTCTGCATCTTGCCGTCGATCAGGGCCTCGATCTCGGCCTTGCGGCAGACCCTACGGGTGTTTGGATCGGTATAGGCGGGCTGGGGCACGACCGTGTACCGGTTGCCCGTATCCGGGTTGACCCAGGATGAGGGCCGGTTGGACACGCCCCGTTCATAGACATGGTTGAGCTCGCGCAGGTCAGCCTTATCCATCTCGTTCCCGACTATATAGCCAAGCAGGCCGCCGATGGCTGCGCCGAGGAGCGTTGCCTCAGTATCATGACCGATTGCCTGACCAATAATGGCGCCCGCGGCCGCGCCACCAATGCCACCAACTTGCCCTTTTTCGCCTCTCGAGGCCTGCATCATATTGGTACAGGCACCGAGACTTAATATTGCCAGAATTGCCAGTATGGAAACAAAAGATTTCATGCTATCCTCCTGTAGTGGACGGGGGGAGCCCCCCTTTTTTTTGTACTTTCTCAAGTTGACCCTATGTCAACTTGAGAGCTTTTAAATGTAGCATATATTTATCAAGAAGTCAAGTTAAAATAATTTCAAAGAAAGGGATGTGTTGACAAATGTTGGAAGAAATGAGAGTATGGAGTAGTAGTAAAAAGTTTAAAT
>CAYORE010000023.1:0-4208 GCA_964406325.1 uncultured Bdellovibrionales bacterium
AGCGAGGATTTATTGTGTGTAGCGCCCCGGCTTCGAGTCGGAGCGAGAAGAATTCCCGTCTCTCGCTCAGGGACTAAATATATCAAAAGGCAAACACTTCAAAGTGTTTGTTTTTTGATGAAGCTTTTACAATTGATAAAAACCAAAAAATACAGTATAGTTAAATATATAAAGCATACAAAAATAATTAGTAATACATAAACAATGATAAAACAAAATGAAATTCCAATAAATCGGCGTGCCAGTGAAGTAGGTGGAAAATTGAAAGGGAAAGGCATGGTATATTTTAATGGTAAAAAAATGCCGGTTGAACTAAAAGATAGTCGTTCAGGGGGAATTGGGATTGAGATTTCCCAAAGAAAATTAGAAAGACTTCAACTCCAAAAAGACGATATAATAAAATTAGAATTTATAATATCCAACGGAAAGTACGAAAAGATAGAATTTATTGTTAAACATATAACACCTATAGGTAATATGGGAAAATACAGGATTGGTTTACGATACGCCGACAAGAGAAGGGTATCAAACGCACAAACGAACATCATACATTCCAATAATGATTAGAAATATGATGACGAGACAAGCGAAACTAACTTAACAATTATCCAAACCAACAAATGAATACCATTATTGATTTCTTACAAGACTCGGAACAGATATTTTTTTGGGGGAACAGTGTGCGACAAATAATCACAGCCCTGGTTATTTTATTGGGCTTGATTTTTTTCTTCAAGATAATATTTTGGGCTCTAATAAAACATTTGGAAAAATTAGCCAAACGAACCGTCAATAATATTGATGATTTTGCCATCGCTCTGGTTGACGGGGTGCGACCACCGGTGTATTATCTGGTAGCCGTTTATTTGGCGAGCAAATTTTTAACAATGCCGACGGTTATTGAGAGGGCTGTACATATTACATTTATCATAGTTATAGTTTGGCAAGCAATTTACATCGCCCTGAAAGTTACCGATCGCCTAATTAATATTCAAATCAAAAAAATAGCCAAATCCAATCCCGGACAAAAAACCATTTTGAAATTTTTAAAGCAGGCCATCAATGGAATGATTTGGATAGTGGGAGTTTTATTGGTTTTAGCCAATATGGGCGTAGATGTCAGTTCTTTAATCGCCGGCTTGGGTATTGGTGGCTTGGCAATTGCTTTGGCTTTGAAAAATATTTTAACAGATATTTTTTCCAGCTTTTCGATTTTAATAGATAAACCCTTTGTGGTTGGGGATTTTATCGCCATCAGCGACAAGCATCAAGGAACCGTTAAAAAAATTGGAATTAAAACCACTCGCCTGGAAACACGAGACGGACAAGAGCTGATTATCGCCAACAAAAAACTCACCGAGCAAGTGGTGCAGAATTTTAGGGGCAAGGGCGGAAAGAAAAAGCGAAATATCAGTTTTGTTTTAGGGGTTACCTATGAAACACCGGAAGAAAAATTGAAAAAAATCCCCGACCTAATGGAGTCCATTATAAAACAGCAAGAAAATGCCGATTTAGAAAAAGTGTCGTTTGACAGTTTTGGTGATTTTGCTTTAAATTTTAAAATTCTTATTTCTATCAATGAAAAAGAGGGTGTAAAACTTTCCGAAGTAAAAAGTAATATCAATTACGCCATCTTTGAAACATTTAACAAGGAAAAAATTGACTTTGCTTATCCAACCCAAACAATTCAAATTGTGAAATAAAACTTTTTCCTCAACACCGAGATTTAACAGTGGTGTTGGGGTATTTTAAACAAGACAAACCAATGCCCGAACTGCCCGAAGTGGAAACAATCCGTCGCGGATTACAAAGACAAATCATTGGCAAAACGATTTCCAAAATAATCATTAAAAAACCCAACTTGATTAAACAGTCTGGGCGGTCTTTTCGTAAAGAATTAGTCGGCAAGCAATTTGGTAAAATTGACAGAATTGGAAAACTTTTAATTTTTACCATCACCCAGTCGCAAAATGGAACAAATGATATACAGACTGACACAAAAACCACAAAAAGATATTTACTCATCCACCTAAAAATGACCGGACAGTTAGTTTATTGTGATGACAAAAGTTTTGTAGCCGGTGGTCACGCCAATTCCAAGAAAGAAGAAGAGCAATTTATGAATGGTAAAAGTGAAATATTTTGCCGACCGGGAAAATACACTCACATAATCTTTGAATTAAAAGAAAAGCGCAAAAACCACGCCTTTATACACTCCAAATTATTTTTTAATGATCTCCGTCAATTTGGAATGCTGAAAGTTGTTACCGAGGAAGAACTGAAAAAAATTAAGAGCAAGTACGGCATAGAACCGGGACAAGCGAATTTTACCTTTTCCAATTTTAAAAAAGCCCTAAAAAACAAAAAAACAAATATTAAAGCAACCCTACTTAATCAAAACATTATTTCCGGACTGGGAAATATTTATGTAGACGAATCTTTATTTGCCTCCAAAATTCACCCCCAACGACCAGCCAATAGTTTAACCATCAACGAACAAAAACGGTTGTTCAATGCCATTAACAGAATTATTAAATTGGCCATTAAAAACAATGGCACTACCTTTAGCGATTTTATTGACAGTAAAGGACGGAAGGGAAATTTTAAACAAAAGCTAAAAGTGTACGGTCGCCAAAATAAACCCTGTCTCCGCTGTGTAAAAAATACAAAATTAAAAAATAAAAAACTTAATCAAGAACAATTTATTCAAAAAATAAAAGTAGCCGGTCGAGGAACACATTTTTGTCCCCATTGTCAAAAATAAATTACCACCAAACCAAATTTCCCTTTTTCTTTAAAGTGTAGTAAAATAAAAGCAAACAAAAACAAAATTATCAATATCAAAAGAAAAAATGGAAATACTAAAACACAATATCAAAACAAACATCCCACTTAAAGACCACAGCACTTTTAGAATCGGGGGACCGGCAAAATTTTTTGTGGAAGTTGATGACCTGCAAAGACTGGCGAATGTGTTAAACTGGGCACAAGACCACCAACAAAAAGTTTTTGTCTTGGGAGGAGGAAGTAATGTATTGTTTATGGACGATGGTTTTGACGGGCTGATTATTAAATTAATCAATAAAGATGTCAAAACGGAAATCGTTGCCGGAGACGGTATTACCATACGATGTGGTGCCGGCTTGAGTTTGGCCAGGTTGGTCTCCCAGTCCTTTAAGGTGGGGGCAATTGGTTTGGAATGGGCGGTTGGCATACCGGGAACGGTTGGCGGAGCAGTTAGGGGGAATGCCGGAGCGTTTGGCGGGGAGATGAAAGATGTTGTTAAAGAAGTGCAAGCGATAAATTTTAACACCTGTCGCCTGGATTTAAAAAAGCAATTTAACGATGTGGTTATTCAACCAAATCAATTGAAAAAAAATATAGAATACGCCTGCCGAAATATTATTCAAAAATTTAACAACAAAGAATGTGAATTTGGCTATAGAAACAGTATTTTTAAAAAAATTCCCGGTCTGACAATTTGGGAAATTGAAATAAAATTATCGGCGGATAAAAACGAGAAAGCTAAAGAGATGGCCAAAAATCTCTTAAGCAAAAGACAACAAAAACAACCACCGATTACCAAATTTCCTTCTGCCGGTTCGGTATTTAAAAATCCAAAAGTTCCCTCGGAAGTTATTCGGAAGTTTGAACACGATCAAGAAACAAAATCCAGACAGGGAAAAGTACCGGCTGGTTGGTTGATTGCCCGAGCGGGACTTCTTGGTAAAAAAATCGGCGGAGCAATGGTGAGCAAAGATCACGGAAATTTTATAGTAAACACCGGTAATGCCACCGCTCAAGATGTTTTACTGTTGATTAGCATCATCAAAACATTGGTGCGCAACAGATATAATGTCCATTTACAAGAAGAAATATGTGTAGTACACTAAAAAACCGTTCCCAAATACATGATAAAAAACGGTATTATTAATTAAACGAAAACTAAGAATTAACAAAAAGCTATGAATACGAGATATTTACTTAACGGACTTGTTTTAAGTGATAAAGAAAAATCTTATCTGGAAAGCAAGGTTGCAAAAATAGAAAAATTCTTAAAAGATTGTAAGGATCCCAACGCCTTAAGACTGGAAATTGATATTAAACAAGATAAGAAAAAATTTTGGACGGTGGAGATTATGTTGAAAACACCGAAGCAGTTGTTTAGGGTAGAGAAGATGGGTAAAACATTTATGATTGCCGTTGAT
>CAYORE010000024.1:0-7000 GCA_964406325.1 uncultured Bdellovibrionales bacterium
ACAAGATAAGAAAAAATTTTGGACGGTGGAGATTATGTTGAAAACACCGAAGCAGTTGTTTAGGGTAGAGAAGATGGGTAAAACATTTATGATTGCCGTTGATGAGGCGGACGATGCTTTAATGAAACAACTTCGCCGACATAAGGATAAAATGATTGCTTTACAGAGAAAAAATAAATAATATTAATATAATGAATCAAGAAGTACTACAATCACCAGATGAGCAAATTGTTAAGCGGTGTATCAAACAGGGAGATAAAGCGGACTTTCAAAAAGTTATGGAAATAATTTGGCCACTGTCTATACAAGAAGCACTTGTTTTAATGAGAAATAGAAAGATATTTACAAGTAAAATACAAGAAGATTTGACAGAAACATTTGGATATATCACAAACACAATAAAAGAAGACGAGCAACGAATGCAACAGTCGGTAGGGGAGATTTTTAATAGAGTAAAAACAGAAGTTCCGAGAGAAAAAGTCAATCTCATCAAGCTGGCAAGATTGTTGTACAGTGCCAAACTGTTTGATGTTGTTCATAACAAAAAATAAATAAAACAATTAAACAAAATAATGAAAAAAGTTGTCATAATCATAATCGGAATTTTAAGCGGACTGTATCTTATCAATCCCACCGCCGGATTTTTTGAACTCATCCCGGATAATTTGCCGATGATTGGAAACTTGGATGAAGCCACCGCCACCACACTACTTTTAGCCAGTTTAAGTTATTTTGGCATTGATTTAACAAGGTTTTTTAAAAGGGAGGAGAAAAAAAGTGATAAAAAGAAATAAACAAAAAATCCTTTTTAAAAAAATCAAAAAGAGGGAGCAAAGATAAAAATATAAAAGAAAAAGAAAAACAAAAATAAAAAAACAAAAACAGCCTCCGGCTGTTTTTGTTTATTAAGATAACGCAAGTCCAGCTTGTTACAAATAGCAGACAAACACAACTAAAAAAGTGTAAGCAGGTAAAAACACAAAGTAAGTTCTCACACCTTGCTACAGATTCAAAAGAAGCGTGAGCAAAGCCTGGATTTTAGCGAATGCGTGCAATAGACTATTAGGAGGTGCGAAAGAATAAAACGCAAACAATTGACTTTTTAATAAATATCTGCCACAATTAAGTTAAATTGAGGGCGAACATTCTAAAATTTCAAAGTTTAAAATCTCACCAAAACAATTTTTGGAGAAAATAAAAATAGGAGGTAGGAGAGTGAAAAAAAGAGAGATACAATTGGTAAGTTTGTTTGTGGGGATAGTTGTGGTTAGTGTAGGCATAGGATTTATAATAAATATCCCCAAAGCAACCGCAATCAAAGCAACGGTAATTTCCGTTAGACGCGAGACGGAAAGCTGTCGATTGACGACGGTCACCACTGAAGGTAGTGAGGTTACCTTCATTGGAATTGGAATAAGAGAGGTTAACACCTCTTGGCAAGATGCTCAAAAAATAAGACACTGGGTAAGTAATTGTAAACTCCTAGCCGAGGGAGATCAGATTGTTATTTTACAAAAACAATCTCGGCTAACCAAAAAAACTTGGTGGTCGTATCAAAAAGTAACGGGAGAAATTACAGCAAAAAGGAATTGATAATTTCTCCGGCGAAACATGTAGTGGAGAGGGCAAATCAAGATAAACAAAATCTTGGCTTGCTCTTTTTTTATTTTAAGGGCATAAAATATACCAACTTGTCGCAAGTCCGGCTTGGTATAAAAGTTGTTGTGGGGTATTGACAAAATATATAGTTATAGTATACTGTACATATGAGTACAAGATGTATTAACACAACAAATAATAGATTCGCCAAGCTGGCCCAGATGGGGGAGATTGTTTTTCATACGGATGATTTAGCAAATATTTGGCAAATTAAAAATAAAAATACCCTTCATACCACTTTAAAAAGATACACACAAAAAGGATTATTGTTCAGAATCTACAAAGGGTTTTATTCTCTGCGAAAAGTGGAGGATTTAAACCCGGCTTTTCTTGGGATTAAGGCTTTAAATAAATTTGCTTATTTAAGCACCGAGTCAGTTTTAGTTCAACACGGTATAATTACCCAAATTAGCAATCAAATAACATTGATTAGTTCTGTTTCAAAAAAATACAAGATAAAAAATAATTCATATAAAGTTAGACAACTTAGTGATAAATTTTTATTTAACGAAGCGGGAATAATATTAGCAGAGGGATATTACCGAGCGACACCGGAAAGGGCGGTGGCTGATTTATTGTATTTTAATCCCAACTTTCATTTTGATGGCAAAAAATTAATAGACTGGAAAAAAGTTAAAGAAATTCAGAAAGAATTAGGAAGGGAGTTTATAAAGTTGAAATCTTAAGGTTAAGAAGGTGGGGATTGGAGATAAGTTTAATATGAAAGTTAAATTAAAATTAAATTAAAATGTAAAAATATGTTTTTACCGGATAAAAAAGATGCCATTCATAAAGCTTGGCTATACCGAACATTAAGTTCTATCGCCGAGGATAATTTTTTAGCTTCGGTATTGTATTTTAAAGGCGGAACTTATGCCGCAATGCGAGGTTGGTTGGATAGATTTTCAATTGATTTGAATTTTGATTTTATGGGGAGAAAAAACCAAATTAATAAAACCAAACGGCATTTGGAGAAAATTTTTGATAACCTAGATTTAAAAATTAAAGATTCCAGTCAGAAGGGTATCCAGTATTTTTTACAGTATCAAACTGCAACAAAAAACCAAAGAAACATCTTAAAAATTGACACATTTTTTCCACCACTTAAAAAATGCAATTATGAAACTGTACGATTAATAGATATTGATAAAATTTTGAATGGACAAACAAAAGAAACGATGTTTGCCAACAAGTTAATTGCTTTAAAGAATAGGTTTGATCAAGGAAAAACAATTGCCGGACGGGATTTGTATGATATTCACCACTTTTTCTTGCAGGGATTTGATTATGATCAAGAAATTATTGAAAATTACGCGGGTAAAGATATTGATAAATTTATATCAGAGATTATTAAATTTATCAAAACTAAAGTCACCCAAAGAACTATAGACCAAGACATTAATTTTTTACTTTCACCTACAAAATTTCAACAAATCAGAAAAATTATAAAACCGGAAACAATAATGTTTTTAAAAGATGAAATGGGAAGAACGGATAAGGGATAGGTAAAAAATAAAAAAAAGAAACTTGTCGCAAGTCCGGCTTGTTGCGAAGGAGTTAACATAAAAGTTTCAAAATTTATGCAATTACCACAATCTTAAAACAGTGTCTTGGTTTATTGATATAAATATAAGGGAGTGCATATTTAAATTACGGTGTCATATCAAATGATTTATCAATAGACCTTTCGGTGTCATTTTAGATGATTTAATGCGATATTTTTTGCAAAAAATGTTTTTAAGTGTGTACTT
The DNA here is from genome assembly GCA_964406325.1 of uncultured Bdellovibrionales bacterium. Lineage (GTDB taxonomy): Bacteria > Patescibacteriota > Minisyncoccia > Moranbacterales > DUUL01 > S145-42. Next base: position 3,411 of record CAYORE010000024.1, read on the forward strand.
AGAGTATTAAAAATTTAATAGTAAATGGTATGGGAAAAATTATAGCAATTGGAGGAGGGGAAATTGGTGATTCAGATACACTATTGATTGATCGAAAAATTGTAAGACTAGCAAAGAGAAATAAACCAAAAGTGTTATTCATTCCAACGGCTAGTAATGACGCTAAGGGGTATTGTGATGTTTTTAGAAGAATTTATGGTGATAAGTTAAAATGCCAAGTAGATTTTTTATTATTAATTAAAGAGAGAGATATTCTAAATAAGAAGGCTATTTCCGATAAGATTTTATCAGCAGACATTGTTTATGTAGGTGGAGGAAATACTTTAAAGATGTTACAAATTTGGCGAAAGACTGGTGTTGATAAACTTCTGAAAAAGGCTTATAAAAACGGAGTTATTCTTACGGGGCTATCAGCAGGTGCTGTTTGTTGGTTTCGTTATGGAGTTAGCGATGCTATCAATAACCCAAAAGATAAAAAGTTATTCGGAAGAATTAGGGGGTTGGACATGATACCAATAAAAAAATCCATAACTTTCAGCCCACATAATATTAGAGAGAAAACAATAAGAAAACAAAGTATTATGGAAATAATGTTACGTACTCCAGGAATTTGCTTGGCTGTTGATGATAATGCTGCCTTATTTATTCAAGATGAGATTGATTTAAACACAAAAAAACAAGTTCAAAAATATGAAGTTTGGAAGTCTAAAGAAAATGTTAGTATTGTGAAATATTTTAAAAAGAATAAAAAAATTAGACGAGAAGTGTTATCGGAAAGTGGAGTGTTAAACGATTTGTAGAGCCTAGTTTTAATCTATCTGGCTAAAGTAATACTAGCATATATTGATAGGTCTAATTAATTTATTTGTTAGGTCGGACAGTTTTAATAGTGAGACTGTATTGTTGTTTATGAACTTTGTTATCTTGAGAGGCAAAATCATTCTGTAAATTTTTGGGCATTAGTAAAAAAGATTTTGCCAGAACATAAAAATAGGAAGTAGGAGAGTGAAAGAAAGAGAGATACAATTGGTAAGTTTGTTTGTGGGGATAGTTGTGGTTAGTGTAGGTATAGGATTTATAATAAATATCCCTAAAGCAACCGCAATCAAAGCAATGGCAATTTCCATTAGACGCGAGACGGAAAGCTGTCGATTGACGACGGTCGTAACACATTATTTAAAAACCTAACTTTGATGATTTGTGCGTTGACTTTTCAACAAGCTTCTGTTAGAGTAAAAAAGACCGAGAGACAATGTGATTTAGTAATTACATTCAGAGTTAATCAACTCGGTTGATAATTTTAACAATTTAATAAATAACCCACTATTTGTTTATTAAAGAAAAGTAGAGAGTAGAAATTATAATAAGTCCAAAGTCCAAAACCCAAAGCCAAAAGCCCAAAGTCTGTGTAAACTAAAGCATTACATTAAGGGATTTAGACTTACTATAATTTCTGTTTTCTACACTTTAATAAACAGGTGGTGGAAAAATTTTATGAATGAAGTAAAAGAATTTTCCGCTGAAATAGCCGGGAAAAAAATGACGGCTAAAATAGGATTTTTGGCCGAACAAGCCGGAGGTTCGGTAACTCTTCAATACGGAGACACCGTAGTTTTGGCTACCGCCACTATGAGCAAAGAGCGTCGCGAAGGACAGGATTGGTTTCCTCTTTTTGTGGACTATGAAGAACGATTCTATGCGGGGGGAAAAATTAAAGGATCGCGTTTTATCAAACGAGAAGGAAGGCCTTCCGACCGGGCTGTTTTAGCGGGACGAGTGGTTGATCGAACAATCAGACCTCTCTTTGATGAGAGAATGCGTAATGAAGTTCAGGTAATCACCACAATTTTGTCAATTGACGGAGAGGTTAATCCGGCTGTTTTGGCTGTTTCCGCCGCTTCCATCGCTTTGGGTATTTCCAACATCCCTTGGAACGGACCGGTTTCCGCCATTCAGGTTGGTAAATTTGGTGAAAATTTTAAGATTAACCCCACTATGGACGAATTGGAGGAAACGGAACTTGATTTGATTGTTGCCGGAACATCGGCTAAAGTTAATATGATTGAAGCCGGAGCTAAGGAAATTTCCAACGAAAAAATGGCCGAGGCCATCGGAATCGGTTTTGAGGTGGTGAAAGAAATTAATCAATTCCAGGATAAAATTATTGTTGCTGTCGGTAAAGAGAAAACGGAAGTTGAATTAACCACACCAACAGAAGAATTTAAACAAGAAATCAACGCTTTCTTGGATGAAAAGGGGTTGGCGGACGCTTTTTACACTAAAAATAAAAAAGAACAAGATGAAAAAATGGGAGAAATCAAACAAGCTCTAAACGAAAAATTGGAAGAGGAGTTTAGCGATGAAAGTGAATTGAGAGCCAGAAAAGCCGAAGCCGCTTTAATTTTTGAAAATTATCTCAATAAAGTCCTTCACGATAGAATTTTAGAAAGCGAAGAGCGACCGGACGGACGAAAGCCGAGAGAAATTAGGGAAATTTCTTCTCAGGCGGGCGTTTTGCCACGCACCCATGGTTCCGGTTTGTTTCAAAGAGGACAAACTCAGGTTTTAACCACCGCCACTTTGGGGGCACCGGGAGACGAACAAATCATTGATACTATGGAAGTTGACGAAAAAAAGAGATATATTCACCACTACAACTTTCCGCCATATAGCGTGGGAGAAGTAAGGATGATGCGAGGACCGGGGCGTCGAGAAATCGGGCACGGAGCTTTGGCGGAAAAAGCATTGGAACCGGTTTTGCCAAGCAAAGAGAATTTCCCTTACACAATGTTATTGGTGTCGGAAGTGATGTCTTCCAACGGATCATCTTCCATGGCTTCAACTTGTGGCTCAACTTTGGCTTTAATGGATGCCGGAGTTCCAATTACCGCTCCCGTTTCCGGTATTGCTATGGGAATTGTTACCGGAACGGACGGCGCCTACAAAATCCTTTCCGATATTCAAGGACCGGAAGATCACTGGGGGGATATGGATTTTAAAGTAGCCGGAACCAAAAAAGGTATTACCGCTATGCAACTGGATGTAAAAATTGACGGTATTGATCCGGAATTATCTTTGGAAGTTTTAGAGCAGGCCTATGAAGCCAGGATGCAAATTATGGAAGTAATGCTTCAAGCAATCCCCGAACCGCGAAAAGAACTTTCTCCATATGCCCCTCGTATTATTACCGTTAAAATAGATCCGGAAAAAATCGGTGCGGTTATTGGTACCGGAGGAAAAATTATCAACGAAATTATTGATGAAACCGGATGTAATATTGACATTGAAGATGATGGTAGCATCTTTATTACCGCCGAATCGGCCGAGGGTGGACAAAGAGCTCAAAAATGGATTGAAGATTTAACGAAAGATATTGAAGTTGGTGAAGAGTATATAGGCAAGGTGGTAAAAGTGATGGATTTTGGCGCTTTTGTTGAATTGGCCCCCGGCAAGGATGGATTAATTCATATTTCTAATCTTTCTAAAGAACGAGTCGGCAAAGTAGAAGATGTTGTTAAAGAAGGAGAAACGGTTAAAGTAAAAGTAATGGAAGTTCAAGACAGCGGAAAAATCGGCTTACGACTGATTGA
>CAYORE010000025.1:0-11390 GCA_964406325.1 uncultured Bdellovibrionales bacterium
TCGCCCTTCGATTCCCGGCTCGAAAGCCAAGCAGTTGGCTTTCTATCTTGTCCATCAAAAAACCACTTAAACAACAAGTGGTCTTTTAAGATTAAGTTTTGTGGGCGTGGAGGGAATCGAACCCCCGACCGTCAGCTTAAAAGGCTGCTGCTCTACCGACTGAGCTACACGCCCAAAAAAATTTCACTATCAACTCTCTCATTTTACACCAACTGAAATTATTGTCAAGAAAAAGTAGCCATATTCAATACCATATGCTACAATTTAAATATAATCAAATAATTATTAAACAAAAAAACATGACTGACTTAACAACCCCGGTGGTAAAATTGGTTTCCGACGAAGAAGTTTCCGGTGAAGCTAAAAAAATTTTTGAACAAATGCGTGCCAAAAGCGGAAAGGTTCCCACCTGGATGCGTGTAATGGCTAACTGTGATGATACTCTGGCCGGATTTTCCGCCCTTTTTTCTTCGGTTATGGATGACGCCCCCACTGATAAATTATTAAAATGGAAAATTGCCTATGTAGTTTCCGAACTAAACAAATGCCATTATTGCGTCAGTGTTTCCACTTCTCAACTGGAAGCTATGGGACTAGATGAAGAGTCTCTATCGGAAATAGAACAGGTTTGTAAAACGGAAGAATGTATTGCTATTGAATATGCCAAAGCGGTTACTATGGCCGCTTACAAAGTTGATGATGCTTTAATGAAAAAAATGAAAGAACATTTTACCGATCAACAAATCGTGGAAATCACCAGCGTTATCGGTCTTTTTAATTACATCAATCGCTTTAACGACGCCTTGCGCGTATTTCCGGAAGTAAAGTAAAGCAACCCAAACTACAAACGATAACCGCACCCTATTCAATAAAATAATTAAAGGGCGCGGTTATTGTATTTCCCAACAATAAAAACTTTTCCAAATTCAAACTTACTTTCTCTATTTTTCATCTACCACCGTCCTCTCCCTCTCAACGAAACGCTTTCAAAAACTATCCAACAACCTTCTTTCCTTGTCCATACCAATCCACAATTCCTCTCTGCAAATGAACCACTCCGGTATATCCCGCTTCCAATAAATTATTTAAAACATAAGAACTTCTACTGCCGGTATGACAGTAAAGAGCTATTTTATCATCCTTTTTTAAACCTAACTCATCAAAATGCGCCCAAAAATTGGAAGTGGGAACCAATTTGGCGTTTTCCAAATGCCCTCCGGCATATTCATAACCCTCTCTAATATCCAAAAGATGCACACCTGGTTGAGAGATAAACTTTTCAAACTCATCCGGTGTTAAATTTCTATTAATAATTTCTGTTGTCATTTTTTTGTTTTAACACTTAAAATTTATCAATGGCAATTTCAATATTTTATTGCTACTTTCTGTAAATACCCTATTTATTATAAAGAAAAAAAGGAATATGTCAAACTGACTCTATCGGTTGACTTATTTAATATTTTAGGTATAATAATAATTGTACAAAAAGCGTTAAAATCGCAAACTTATCAGATAAATTAACATAATTATTAATTTTAAAGTCATAAGAAGAAGATACACCCCAAGTAAAAAACCGCAAATTAAACGGACACGAATAAATGAAATGATTCGTGTATCACCGGTTTTTTTAATTGATGAAAAAGGCAATAAAATCGGGGAAATAGACACCAAAAAAGCTTTGTTGTTGGCGGAGGAAGCCGGATTAGACTTGGTGGAAATAGTTCCCACCGCCAAGCCTCCTGTTTGCAAAATTATTGATTGGGGAAAATACCAATACCAACAGTCCAAGAAAAAACAAGATAGCGGGAAGAAAAAAAGCAAAGTTGTTGTTAAGGGCGTTCGTCTTCGCCCTACAACCGGAGAAAATGACTTGCGGTTTAAATTAAAACAGGTTGAAAAATTTCTCAAAAAAGATTATCGTGTCAAGGTGGAAATTATTTTACGAGGTCGAGAAAAGGCCTTTAAAGATGCCAGCAAAGAAAAACTGCAAGAGTTTATTGACAAAATTGAAATACCTGTTAAAATAGAACAGTCCATCCAAAAACAATTCAATGGTTGGAATATCTTGATAGCGCCGAAAAAGTAATCATAAATTGTCGCCCGAAAAATATGTAAAATTATTAATCCCGGTGACAACTTTAAATTTACAATTTTAAGTTATTTTAAGTCAATTAATTATATGCCAAAGCAAAAAACCAGAAAATGTATTGCTAAACGAGTAAAAATTACCGGCAGTGGAAAAGTGTCCCGTCGTCGCTCTCGACAAAATCATTTTAATGCCCGACAAGACGGTGATCACAAAAGAGCCAAAAGAACCGACCAGATAGTGACGGGAAAAGTTGCTAAAAATATTATTGCTGACATTAAAGCAAGTTTATAAATTTAACGAAAAAGTATGTCAAGAATTAAACGGGGAACAATCGCTTCCAAAAGACGAAAAAAAGTTATTAAAGCCGCCAAAGGATTTAAATGGCGACGAAAAAGTAATTATCGAGCCGCTAAAGAGGCCTTGATTAAGGCCGGAAAATATGCCTATCGAGACAGACGAAATAAAAAACGAGTTATGCGTCGTCTTTGGATTTTAAGATTAAACAACGCTGTCCGAGAATACGGCTGGAAATATTCTACTTTCATCAAGGAGCTTAAAGACCAAAAGATTGAATTGGATCGTAAAGTATTATCACAAATGGCTGTGGAAAATCCGGATATTTTCAAAAAATTTATCGAAGCTGTAAAAAAATAAACGAAGAGATAAAACATTCTTATATAAATAAAAAATCTTGCTTTTTGGGCAAGATTTTTTTATTATTCTTTTTTAACATTATGGTAAAAAAGGGTACACACATTTTAGAGCTATTATCAAAATAAAAAAGCTGGGTCGAGTGTTTCACACCCGACCCTTTTTCCTCCCTTTTCATTATTTTTGGAATTTCTTAAAATCTGTTTCCCGACGAACCAAGAAATTAACATCAGCCAAATAAACCTGCCTTTGTTTACCTGTCTGAATGTCCGTTATTAAAACAATGTCCACATTGTCTAACAACTTCTCAATTCGACCAACTCGCCAATCAAAATCATTGGGGAAAGCTGGGGTAACCAATCGCTGAGTTAATACTCCATCGTCCGGAAAAATGTTTTGAGCCACCAACATATCCACATATTTTGGTAGCTCTTCACAGCAATCACCAGTGACCATATCCTCAATCCATAAGACTGGTCCGATGGATAGATGCGCTCCAATAATTCTTCCAACTCGCCATCTGACTGCATGATCTTTTTTGGGACAAACAACCTGCCCCAAGAAAAACCCCTCTGGATTATATTCTGTATCATTGATAATTATCGCAATTGTATTCTGCATACACCCTCCTTTCTTTCAACTTTTTGTAGAATTTTTCTGTATTCTCCGGTTACAATATCCTTTACAATGATAACATCACTCCAGCGATTACTTGCTTGTCCAAGAACAATGGCCAAAAAATAGTTCCGGGGATCTTTTTCATCAACCTGCCTAAAGGCACCAACGGTCACTGTATAGTTGCTTTTTTCAACCACATTGGCTTCAACCTGCCAAAAAAATAGTTGTTGTCGCCATTTATTTACGACAAACTGACAAGTAATACCTAAAAGGATTAAAAATAGCAAGCCTTCAATGACAACCTTGCCAAAAACAAACAAGACTGCTAATTTAACAAGCTTTCCCAGAAAAATCAAAAGTGTCGCAAAAAACGCTAATACAAAAATTGCAATACCCCTTTCATTACAAAAAGGCAACAAAAACCATGCTGGCTGAGGAGCAACTTCTGCCGGATTATCCGGCAGATTACGCCAACCATGCTGCCAATAATGATGAAAGCAAAAACCACATTTTTTTTCACCTACAGTAAGTCTGTTGACAAAAAAAATGCTAGCCAGTTTTTTTGAGCCACACCGCGGACAAGATGGTTTCTTCCAGTACTTGTAAATCATTTTATAATTCCTCCTCTTTCCAAAATTAAATAATGTACAATTACTTTAAATGTTCACCCTCTTTTTATTTTTACTACCATACCTTGCTTTGCAAGATATTTTTAATTATACCAAAATTATCCTCTTTAGCAATTTTAATAATCTTTTCCTCTCCACATTTTTGACACCGATGTTTTAAACGCCATTTTTGTGATTTAAAATAAGCACCCACCGGCTCCATCAATCCTCCGCAAGAATTAGCTCGATCTCCGGGATTAATATCAACATGCTTAGACCACAAACAAGCCGGGCAGTGATTGGTATAACCATTACCCTGCACTTTTACCCCACAATTCTCACAAACAAAATCTTCAATTCTTCTTTGAAACCTCTTGCTCATTTAATTCCGATTTTAACCAAACTTAAAACAATATCTTGTTCAACCAAAAAATAGACACTTCTTCAATCTCCAAAAATACTCCACCGCACTTCCATTACTTTTTTTCCTTCCGGATTTTTCGCCCGCTCCAAAACAAGTTCCTTGCCCTTCTTTAACACTTGCTCCTGTTCTTCCAAACTTAAATTGGCATAATCTATCAATAGAGCCGTCGGTCCCATCAAATCTTTTAGCTCCAACAGTCCATCTTTTTTTTGGGCGAATTTTTTCAACCTTTCATTTTCTTCGTAATTTTTTCCCAAAATGATATGATTCTTCTTTATCCGCTCACCTTTCTCCTTTGCGACCTGTTGCTTTTTTTTCATATCCTGCCCCAACCAATAATGTCTTCCTGTTCTTAATAATTCAAAATCAACCCTTCCCAATTTTCTCATCTGCCCGTCATTATCCAGAAGTTTTTTCACTTTTATTCCAAATTCATTTTCCGTCAATCTGCAACCACCGGCCGGCGAAGGAAAATATTCTATACCATATTTTTTCACCAACTCCAATTGTCGTTTCCTGCTTTTGCCGGAAATATCCAATAATTTTTTTCGATTAACTAATTTTTCTTTTTCGTAAATCGTTTCCGGTAATAATTTGGCACTGAGAGGTCTCAAAATTTCCACCCCGGCCAATTTTTCCACCTTCCGCAAAGCCTCTTTATTCTGAGAAAATGGTCTTTGTCCCAAAACCTCTCCGGTGGCCACCAAGTCAAATTCATTTTTTCTCTTTACCAATCCCGCCAGCTCTCCCGCAATTTGAAACATTAATCCGTGGCAATCAATGCACGGATTTAAAGCACTGCCATGCCCGTAACGAGGATTCTTAACTTTCTCTAACTGTTTTTCTGAAATATCCTTGATCAATAATTCAATTCCCAATCTATCGGCTGTTTTTTTTGCCTCCCGACTATCAAAAAAATAACTGTCAAAAGACAGTCCGGTCACTTTTACTCCCTGTTCCTCTAAAATTTTTACAACCAAAATAGAGTCCAACCCTCCGGAAAACGGTACTAAAGCCTTTATCATAACAATTAATTCATTATTTCTTCCAAAACACGATCATGACAAACTTTGCTCAATTCTTCACTGTAAATCTCATCACAATATTTATCATTCTTTTCCCTAATAGCTTTTGTTTTCCAACAAACATCTTCCTCAAAATTATCATCAATATCATCGCAATCTTCAACCCCCTCATCTTCCTCCCCCGATTGATTATCCTTAATTTCATTCAAGCCACAAATCTCTCGGCAATAATTATACTCTATCGCTACACTCTTCCTATTATTACATTCTTGTTCACAATCGGCCTTGGTTATGGTTGGCACAAAATACTCACCATCATCCTTAACCACATTGTCCGTTTCCTCATCCACATCCATATCTTCACCTTCATCATCATCAACCACTCCCCCTTCTTCAGTATCAGATTCAGACGCCTCTTTTTGTTGATCAACGGTGGGAATATCCCTCCCTTGAAAAAAATATTCGTAACGATGTTGCCATAAATAAAATCCGGCATAGATAAATCCGATTAAAACCCCTCCCCATATCACTACTTTCAAAAATACATTTTTCATTTTTTTTAACACCTTGAATAATTAAACCCTCCCCTCCAACACCTTTTTCCGACAATTTAATAAAAATCTAATAAACACCCTTTATTTTAATATCTTTCAAATAATATTTCAATATTTTTTCATAATCCCAATCCTTTTCGTCCGCCAAATGTAAAGCTCCGTGTGCAGACAAACCGACCATATGATTACCTTCCGCCTCCAATTGTTTAGTCTTTTTGGAAGGATGTTTTCCATAGTCATCCTTTACCGATTGACACCAAGGATAATTATCCGAACCCCATCGCTCCTTCCAACTCCTGGTTCGCCCATCCGTCCAAGAACTATAAGGCACAATAGCTATTCGATCTTCATACATCACAATTTTCCCCCGAGTTCGTTGAGCGGCCTCTTTAATTCTCTGATGCCTATCTTCCCAACTATATCCGAAATAAAGCTGATTTCCCGGAGTGGCATTTACTTTAAATCCCTCGGAAGCATATTTCGTACTGTATTTTATTTTCCAATAACCATAAGTTCTGTAAGCGGTTGTCATAACATCATTATAATCCTTATCGCCGGACCCGGTAATTTCACCCATTCCCCAAACATACTGTTCCAAGGGTAAATTATTTATCAACCAAATCTTCTTGCTCTCCGGACTATATCGCAATTTTAATTCTCCCCGATAAAAATTACAATTATCGGAATAACAAATTATTCCCGGACTAACCACTTCAAAAATTTGCTCCGTTTCATTCGAGTCAATTGCCTCAAAACGCACCTCCCTATCAACTATCACCTCCTCTATTGAACCGTTTATTTTCAACTTTCCTCCTTTGGAATATTTCACTCTGGTTTCAGTGTCAGCCGACACCCTACCCAACTCTCGACCATCAATATCCCTGATTAAATATTCCTTATTCGCTCTAACTCTAAAAGCACTCCCCCTCAAATCATCTTTACTAAAACGAAATAATCCCACAGTAATATTCGGACCGAGATTTCCGCCACCCAAATCCGCCTCCGTTTGTTGTTTTTTATTTTTATGCCTTAGCCAACCCTCCTTGTTTTCCCAAGTTCCATATTTAGCATACCTCTTCTTATTATATTTTCTATATTTTCTATATTTTTTATATTTTTTATATGGTCTAACATACTTACGATATTTTTTATATCGTTTATATTTCTTTTTTAATCCGGCATACTGTCTATATTTTGACGGCTGTTTTTTGTATTTCTTATAATTTTTATAAGCCTGTTTATACTCCCTTCTTTGAGAGGAGGAAGAAAAACCATATTTCTTTTTGTATTTTTTATATTTCTTATATTTTTTATACTTTTCATATTTTCTATACTTCTCATATTTCTCATACAAAACGGCATCTCCTTTATCCTCATCCTCAATAGCCAAAGCAAATTTTGACAAACAAAAAAATCCTCCTGACACCGCCAGTATCAACAAAACTCCGCTTAAAAACATTTTATTCACATCTTTCAAAAAAATCATTGTTATTTTTTATTTTTTATTTTATCAATCGTCTTTCTTAACAATTATCAACACTCATATTCTAACATAATATACTTAACTTTACAACCAAAAACAATTTTTGTTCAAATCCCGAAAATACCACAACCTCCAAAGATTATTACAATTTTCATCTTTTTTACTAAAAAACACCATTCAATTTCTGAATAGCGCTTTTATTAATTATCTGTGGACCAGACAGGACTCCCCTCCGGGCCGGCCCGTCCCCGTGCAAAGCACAAGGGTCCGGGCTTCGAGTCCCCAGACGCAAAGTGAAGCAGTTCACTTTGCTATCTTTTTTACTAAAAAACACCATTCAATTTCTGAATAGCGCTTTTATTAATTATCTGTGGACCAGACAGGACTCGAACCCGCCACCTCCTCGGTGCAAACGAGGTGCTCTACCAGATGAGCTACTGGCCCAAATTTATATTCACAACGACAATACCCTTAAGCACCCGACAATGCAATCACAACACCTTTAACGATTGAGAATGAAGCAGTTCACTTTGCTATCTTTTTCACTCCGGCTTCTCTTTAACAAACAACTCATTTTACAACAAACTCTGCGGGGACGAAGGGACTCCCCTCCGGGCCGGCCCGTCCCCGTGCAAAGCACAAGGGTCCGGGCTTCGAGTCCCCAGACGCAAAGTGAAGCAGTTCACTTTGCTATCTTTTTTACTCCGGCTTCTCTTTAACAAACAACTCATTTTACAACAAACTCTGCGGGGACGAAGGGACTCGAACCCTCGGCCTTCTGCGTGACAGGCAGACGCTCTAACCAGCTGAGCTACGCCCCCAGAATTTAAAAATTCAAACAACCAAATTTAACCAAACTATTCCTGTTGTTTTTATTAAAAACTTTAAAATTAAAATTTTCAAAACACTCTTTATCAATCTGTTGTCTATCAGATTATTTATCAAAATAAATTTACCCAATCTACCACTCTTTAATTTTACTGCTCACCCCGACTGTTCCCTCGGCCTTCTGCGTGACAAAGATTTCGAGCGAGCGAGGAATCTTCGCACCTTGTCTGAGCTACGCCCCCAGAATTTAAAAATTCAAACAACCAAATTTAACCAAACTATTCCTGTTGTTTTTATTAAAAACTTTAAAATTAAAATTTTCAAAATACTTTTCCTGTGGGCGATCCAGGACTTGAACCTGGGACCTCGTCGTTATCAGCGACGCGCTCTAACCACCTGAGCTAATCGCCCAATCAAATTTCACTTAATCAATAATAAACCAAATAAATATTAAGTCAAGAGCAGACTGGATTCCACCTCGAACAAGGCAATCATTTGCCCAAGACATCTTTATTTTGATAAAAATATCAATAAAATTTGAATACTTTTCAAGTATACAAGAAATAATGATTCTTGGCAAGCCCCCTTGATTTTTTTTGATATTGTGTTAATATAATACGGTATTGGATTAATTGTACTTAACGGAAAATTATTCCCCAAAAACCGAGTTAAGTACTCATTTTTTTAATTTTAAAAAACAAATTGCCCAAAATATTTAATCCACTATTTTAAAAATAGGATTTCCTACCCAAATCCGAATTTATTTTATATAATTGATTTAAATTAAAATAATGAAAGCGAAAATTCACCCCAAATACTACAAAAATGCCACCATTACTTGCGCCTGCGGTAATGTATTTGAAGTTGGTTCCACTGTGGAAAAAATTGAAATTGAAATTTGTAGCAACTGTCATCCTTTTTACACCGGCAAGAAAAAACTGGTTGACAGTGCCGGACAAGTTGACAGATTTCAAAAGAAAATGGAAGCGGCGGAAAAATTTAAAAAAGCCCAAGCGGACAAAAACAAGAAAAAGCAAGCCAAGAAAAAATCCAAATCTTCCGCTGAAAAGACCACTGCTTCCAAAAAGAAAACAGCTAAAAAATAACTTTTTCTATTTTATAATAAAGCCCGTTGTGTTATACTATTAGCAAACGGGTTTTGTTAATAATACTCTTAGCCTACCTTAATGATATGAAATTAGCCATTGCTTCCGATTTCCACGATAATTTTCATAACACCGTTCTATTTTTAGAAGCGGTTAAAACTGAGGGCGTGGAAAAACTCATTTTACTGGGCGACTACACCAGTCCCGGTACTGTCAAATTGCTACTCAACACCTCTCTGCCTCTCAGTATGATTTGGGGTAATAACGATGGAGAAAAAGTAAACATCACTAAATTAATGATAAACCGACAAAGTAAAATTCACCTTTCTTCCACCACTTATGACTTTTTGGAAATTGACAAACGAAAAATATTCATTACTCACCACAATGAACTCGCCCTACCGATGGCCAAATCCGGTGATTTTGACGCCGTATTTTACGGACACACTCATCAAAAAAAGATTGAAATGGTCCAAAACACTCTCTTGACCAATCCGGGAGAAATTTGCGGGCTAAGAACCGGAAAGGCAACTTTTGCCCTTTATGACACTAAAACAAATCAAATAAAAATAATTGAACTAAAAAATTCTCTAAGTACCCGAACTAAAACCGCCATACCATATATTAAAGCCACCGGTATGGAATAAAAATTTAACGACCAACTGCTTATGTCAAAATTGGAAAATTTTAAAGAAGAATTAGAAAAAATTGAACGGGAAATAACTGATCCCGCCAACTTTTCCGATGGGCAAAAAATAAAAAAATTGTCAGCTCAAAAAGCGGAATTAACCAAAATAGTTTCCGTTATGGAAGAATTGGAGGAGTGCCAAAAACAATTTATTGAGAACGAAACTCTGGCCGGCAGTTCAGATGACCCGGAAATTTCCGAAATGGCTCGAGAAGAAAATGCCTCTCTGAAAAATAAAATCGCCAACCTGGAAGAAGAACTTAATATTCTTTTACGCCCCAAAGACCCCAACGACGAAAAAGATGTTATTATGGAAATAAGAGCCGGAGCCGGTGGTGACGAATCCGGTTTGTTCGCCGGCGATTTATTTAGAATGTATTCCCGTTATGCTGAAAAAAATGGTTGGACAATTAAAATTCTTGATTCCCATCCCAACTCCCTTAATGGATATAAAGAAATTATTTTTGAAGTCTTGGGTGATGGCGTATATCAAAAAATGAAATATGAATCGGGAGTACACCGAGTACAAAGAATTCCGGAAACGGAAAAACAAGGACGAATTCATACTTCCACCGCTACAGTGGCCGTCCTCCCCCAAGCGGAAGAAATTGACTTGGAAATCAAAAAAGAAGATCTTCGCATAGACACCTTCGCCTCTTCCGGACCGGGCGGACAAAGCGTTAATACCACCATGAGTGCCGTCAGAATTACCCATTTGCCAACCGGAATAGTTGCCTCCTGTCAAGACCAAAAGAGTCAATTACAAAACAAAGAACAGGCCTTGAAGGTTCTACGCTCCCGTATCTTACAAGTGGAAGAAGAAAAACGACAAAAAGAATCCAGTGAGCAACGAAAAGGGCAAATTGGAACCGGTGATCGTAGCGAAAAAATCAGAACTTACAACTTTCCCCAAGACCGAGTCACCGATCATCGCATTAAACAATCTTGGAGTAATCTGGAAGGTATTTTGAATGGAGACATTGAAAAAATCATTGACGCTCTTCAGAAAGAAGAAATTGCCCGAGAACAATCCTCCGCCTAAAAAATATTATTAATTCCACAAAAACAACCTTTAATCATACGGGCTTTTGACCAATAAACACCCCTTTCAACTTTACAAACTCTTGACCGGCGTATGCTGGTCTTGACCGGCGAATGCTAGTCTTGACCGGCAAATGCCGGTTTTAATTTTATAGACTAATTTTAAATTTTAAATTCTCCACAAGCCGGACTTGTGACAAAGCGCTATCAGAACTACCAGTCCTGATTGTTGACTTAAAACCGGCGAACACCGATTAAAGGGATAGATTTTGCTC
>CAYORE010000026.1:0-12768 GCA_964406325.1 uncultured Bdellovibrionales bacterium
TGATATTTGGATGGAACCGTTAATTCTTAAACAAAAACCCACAACCATTGCCGTGTTGGATTTATCAGAAGAAAGTTTGCAGAGGCAAGTAGAAAAAACACTTCAGAATTGGAAAGATCATTTGGCTAAAGAAGTGACGGAACAGTTAGGGGAAAAATATCCCGGTATCAGAATTAGATTTGATGTCAGTAAAAAATACCTGAATGGTGCGATGCATTTTTTTAATGTAAGTTGTCCGGAAATAATACCTTCCGCTGGCATAGAGGGTAACCCGTCGGATTCTTTGGCGATAGAAACATTATCCAAAGAAGTTTTGTTGAGTGAAGTAAAAAGAGTATTAAATGATTGGCAACGACTGGATGGATAGTTAAAAAAGTTTAAACGGGGTGTAGTATAAAGGTAGTACGCACGCATGGGGTGCGTGTAGCTCGGGTTCGATTCCCGGCATCCCGACAAGTAGTATTATGTTAACTGAAATCAAAAAAGAATTGCGCAAGTATGCGAGCAAAGAAAGGAAGCAAAGTAATGAGCGGTTTTTTAAGACCGGTCAAGGTGAGTATGGAGAGGGAGATATTTTTATTGGAGTACGAGTACCAAATATTAGAAAAGTGGTCAAAAAGTTTTCTGAAGTTGACTTGAGGATATTGAAACAGTTATTATATTCTAAAATTCACGAGGAGCGACTGCTGGCGTTGTTGATTTTAGTTAATCAAAATAAACAAGCCCTTAAACAAAAAAACAAACAAATTCAAAAAAGGATTGTAACTTTTTATTTGAAACATAAAAGACAGATTAATAATTGGGATTTGGTGGATTTGTCCGCTCATTATATTTTAGGACAAGCGATTTGGGATGGATTGTGTCCGGAAAAGGTTTTGGATAAAATGGTGCTGTCTCCCAATCTTTGGGAAAGGCGAATTGGAATTGTTTCCACTTTTGTTATGATTAGGAATGGTAAAATTAACACTACCTTGCGTTTAGCCGAAAAGCTTTTAAATGACAAAGAAGATTTAATACACAAGGCGGTAGGATGGATGTTGCGGGAAGCTTGGAAGTTGGGAGAGGAGCGAAAAAATAAAACTTTGGCGGAGAGTGAAAAAGGCAAAAAATCTCAAGAGCAAGTTGAGTTATTTTTGATAAAAAATTACAATAAACTTCCCCGAACAACCTTGCGTTATGCTATTGAGCGAATGGCGGAAGTGAAGCGTAAAAAATTCCTACTAAAAGGAGAGCTCTTTTAAACGAGGATTGACAATACGCAAAAAATCAAAGTATTAAATTATCTATTTTTATAAAAAATGAAAAAAAGGGAAGAAAAGAAAATAGCCGATTTTCTGTTTGAAATAGGCACAATGAAAAAATTGCCTCGGATACATCAACAAATGTTGTTGTCTCAAGATTTATCTGATAATATCGCTACTCATTCCTATCGAGTAACGGTAATTGCGTGGTTTTTGGCTAAAATGGAAAAAGTTGATGTTTATAAAACAGTAATGATGGCCCTATTGCATGATGTAGGAGAAATCAGAAGTGGTGATCATAATTATGTTCACAAAAAGTATATTAAAATTTTTGAAGAAGAGGTTAATAAAGACCAGTTGGGGGAATTACCCTTTGCGGATTTATTTAAAATTAGAAAAGAATATTCAAAAAAGAAAAGCAAGGAGGCAGTAGTGGCTAAAGATGCGGACCTGTTGGATCAAATACTTTTACTCAAAGAGTATGCTCACCAGGGAGTAAGAGAGGCGGAAATTTGGCTGAAGGGGAAAGGGAATAAAGAGCGAATAAACATTCAATATAAAAATTTACAAACTGTCTCGGCTAAAAAATTAGGAAAGATAATTTTAAACGGCAAAGTTTCTCAGTGGTGGGAAAATATTTGGACGCCAAAAAATAGATAATTACATGAAAGAAGAATTAAAATTGGTAAAAGAATTTCATAGAAAGTTTAAGGTTCCGGTGGCGGAGGTGCCGACTTTGATTTCAAAAAGGCGATCGTCTTTGCGTTATGAATTAATAAAGGAGGAAGTAGAAGAGTATTTAACTGACGGAGTAAACAGCCTTGGTGGAAAGGATAAAAAAATTGAAAATATCGCTAAAGAATTAGCAGACATTCTATACACGGCTTACGGAACAATTCTTGAACATGGCTTGCAAGATAAAATGGAAGAAGTTTTTTTGGAAAATCATCGTTCGCAAATGAGTAAAACCTACAGTCCCGGCAAAATGATTAAAGATAAAGGGTTTCAAGAAGTCAATCTTGGAAAAATATTTAAGAAGTAAATAATCTCTGATGGTTAAGTTGGAAAAATTGTTTGATTTCCTACGGACGGCCGGTAAGCTTAAAAATACCCTTCGTTATTCAGAAATAAATTCTGATGCTCGTCGAGAATCTGTTGCTGATCATTCTTGGCGACTGTCTTTAATGGTGTTGATTGTGCAGAAAGAATTGTCTTTAAATTTAGATGTTGACCGAGCTGTAGAGATTGCCTTAGTGCATGATTTGGCTGAGTCTTTAACCGGTGATATAGATGCTGTGGTAATTGCTCGAGGTGAAATTTCCTCCGAGGAAAAAAGCAGGAATGAATTGGAAGCGATGTTGAAGATAAAAAATATGTTGCCGGAAAGTAGTAGGGACAGAATTTTTGAATTGTGGCAAGAATATGAAAAGGGAATTACCGCGGAAGCAAAATTTGTTAAGGCTTTGGATAAATTGGAAACGATAACTCAGTTGATAGAAATGGGTCATAGAGTTTATGATGCTCCGGATTTTATAGCTACCTATGCTGATAAATATATTGAAAATTTTCCCGAATTAATTCCGATGTTAAGAATTATAAAAATTAAACTAAAGTCAGAGTATGAAAAGGGAGGGTTGGAATGGAGAGAAAGTTATAATAAGTTTTTAAAATAAAGAGATGTCAAAACAAACAGAATATACTGTCTTGACGAAATTTAGAAACAAAGAAAAAGCTTTGTTTTTAATACGAGAACTGGAAAAAAGAGGAAAAACTTGTTATAATTTTTTCAATTTACCAAAAAATGCAAATTTTTTTGAAAAAAATTCTCCGGAAGAATATATGCGAAAAATGGAGAATACTTCTGAATTTTGGAAAAATTCTTATTTTGCTTCAGTTTTTAAAAAAGATTTACAGGGATTAAAGAACGCCGAAAAAGTAATAGTTTTATTGCCGGCTGGAAATTCGGTGCATATTGAAGCGGGAATTGCTTATGGATTTGGAAAAAAGTTAATTTTAGTGGGAGAAATATCCAAACCGGAAACATTGTATTTGATTTTTGATGAACATTTCAAAACAATTACTGATTTTTTAAAAAGTTTAGACCGAAATAATTGAAAGTGATTGGCGATAAAAAATATTTAATATTGAAATAAGTTTACTAAACTAAAATGTCTTTAATAAAAGCTGTTTTTGAGGATGAGAATGTTTTGCTGGGATTTACAAATCGGTGGGGCGGGGTAAGTCAAAAGCCATTTGCCGATTTTAATTTGGCTTCATATGTCGGTGACAAAAAGAGGGATGTTTGGCGAAACAGAAATCTTTTGGTTGGTGAATTGGGAGTTTCCGAAAAAAATATTGTTTGGATGAATCAAATGCATTCCGATAAAATACAGGTTGCAACAAAGGGAGGAGAGGTTATGGGGACGGATGGTTTAGTAACTGATCAAACAAAACTTATTTTAATGGTATTGGTGGCGGATTGTATTCCGATTTTATTTTATGATTTAGTGAAAAAGGTGGTGGCAGTTGTTCATGCCGGACGAAAGGGTAGTTTTAAAAATATTTCCGGAAAAATGATTGCCAAATTACAAAGTGAAGTAAATTCAAATCCGGCGGATATAAAAGTATTTTTGGGACCATCAATTCAGAAAACTTGTTATGAAGTTAACCAAAACATTATTGGGGATTTTAAAAATAAATGGGGGAATAAATATATTCATAAATCAAAATATTTAGACTTACCTTTATTAAATCAAACCCAATTGATGTCCGCCGGTGTTTTAAGGAAAAATATAACAGTTAGTGATATTTGTACCCATTGTGATTCCAATTATTTTTCTTATCGTCGTGAAGAAAAAACCGGCCGATTTGCCGGAGTGGTAATGTTGAAGTAAATAAGCCTGAAATTACAGGCTTATTTACCCTCACCTTAAAAGAGCTAAGATACTCTACCAAACAAACTGTAAAAGTTGTTCGCTGGTATGAGAACCGAAAAGGTTGTCAATTTCATTAGCGGATACAATTAAAAAATTGCACACAGCTAAATGGTTGTCTTCAAGAAAATAATCGATTAATTGAACCTTAATCCCATAGGCTTTTTCAAGTCTTTTGTCCTCTGGTAACTCTAACCAATGTAGCATCTGCAAATAAATTTTTTCCATTATTTCCTCCTGTTGTATTGTATTTATTTTGATTCAAAGGAACCACCTTTCGATCACTAATTTTGTCCGTGACCTGTAGAGTATCTCTTTCTTAGTATACACTATTTTTTATCAAATACATATTCAATTATTGTACATTGAATATTTCATCTATACATAATTTTGCAAATAAGGTAAAATATATGATAAGGGGGTATTAAAGATTTAATAAAGGCATATGGAAACAATTTTAATTTTTGATTTTGATCATACTTTATTTAATGCTCGGGATTTAAGGAAAGATTTGGGGTTGTTAATTGCTGATGACGAAAATGTTATTAGCGAATTAATTTGGGAGGAGTTTTCCAAACCGAAAAATAAAATCAATAAATTTTTACGAAAGAATGCGTCCAGATATGTTTTCCCGAGAGTGAAAGAAAATTTAGGCAAATTAAAAAGTAAAAAAATTTTACTCTCTTATGGTAATTTGGCTTTTCAGGAAGAGAAAATTAAGGACTCCGGGCTGTATGATTTATTTGAAGAGGTAATTTTAACCGAAGAAAACAAGTTGAAATTTTTACCGAAATTTTATACTGATAATAAAGATAAAGAAATTTTTTTAATTAACGACACCTATAATAAAAGATTTAGAGAAAATGAAGAGATAAAAAAAGAAATTCCGGCTATAAAAATTTTAGAAGTTGATAATTATCAACCGGAATTGAAAATAACCATTGATGATATTTTTAAAATTTTATTTACAAAAAAATTATGAGAAAAGTAATGGTTTTCGGAACATTTGATTTATTTCATCCCGGTCATCAGGACTTTCTTTGGCAAGCTTGGTCTATGGGTAATTATTTGATTGTGGTTATTGCCAGAGACAACAATGTTTTAAGCATTAAGAAAAATAAACCGAGCGATGAGGAGGGTATTAGATTAAAAAATGTTCAGCGATGGCTTTGGCAAAATAATATTCCCGGAGAAGTCTGGTTGGGTAATGTTGATTTTGAAAAAAGATACTTGATTTTAAAAAAAACCAAACCGGATTTGATTTGCTTGGGTTATGACCAAAGGGTTGATTTAAGTGATTTGCAAATTGTTCTTAAAGAGTATAAACTGGACAAGGTGGAGATATATCGCCTAAGGGCTTATTGTCCGGAAATTTATAAATCTTCAAAATTGAAAAAATATGAAAATAACCATTTGTGCCAGTATTGAATTTACTGAAAAAATTCAAGAGATTCAAAAACAATTGGAGGGGTTTGGGCATAAAGTGAAAATACCATTTACCGCCGAAAGGATTATTAAAGGAGAACTTAATTTGAAAGAATTTTTGGCGGACAAGAAACGGAATGGAGATTCTAAGTTTAGAGAAATTGTAACTCAAAAAAGTTTTGCTGATCCTATTAAGCGATATTTTAAAATTATTGCGAAAGGTGATGTTATTTTGGTTTTAAACTTCAGTAAAAATGGTATAAGTAATTATATCGGAGGGAATACATTTTTAGAAATGGGTTTTGCTTATGTTTTGAAGAAGCCAATTTATTTATACAATGATATTCCTGAAATGTTATATACCGATGAGTTGCAAGCAATGAAACCTGTGGTTATAAATCAAAAGTTAAACAAAATAACAATGAAAGAATGGTGAATAAAAAAATAATTTTGGCCTCCAAGTCGCCTCGAAGAAAAGAGCTGTTACAACAATTTGGTTTGGAGAATTTTGAAGTTCAAGAAAGTACTTATGAAGAGGATATGACTTTAAATAAATCACCAAGAGAGTTGGCTGAGTTTTTAGCGCTCCAGAAGGCTAAAGATATTGCTCAACAACACAAAGAAGCGATTGTTATCGGCGGGGATTCCATAGTGTTTTTGGGAGAGAATGTTTACGGAAAGGCCGGGGATAGACAAGAAGCTATAAAAATGTTACAGTTATTTTCCGGGAAAAAGGTCGGTTGTGTTTCCGGTCTGGCGATAATTGATGTTAAAAATGAAAAAAGAATAGTTACCCACGGAGTTGGTTGGTTGCAATTTCGTAAATTATCTTCAGAGGAAATTGAAAAATATGTGGAAAAAGAAGATAATATTTTAGGAGTTGCCGGCGGATTTAACATAGCAAGCAAAGGGATTGTTCTAATTGATTCTGTAGAGGGGGATTTTTATTCCATTGTGGGATTGCCAATGACGAAATTGTACTTGGGCTTGAAAGAGTTGGGTATTGATATTTTATCTTTTGTTTAAGGAATTGCTTCCAAAAAGTGACTAAGTTTTAATCAGAATGAAATTGAAATTTATTAAAAGTAAAAATGGGTTTAAGAGTTATCAAGCAAATGGGTTTAAAATTTATTACGGTAAAAGGAATAGTATGGCTGGAGGTAATAATATTAATCCGGCAGAGAATATTTATTTGATTAGTGGTAAAATGAAAGTAGTTATTGGAGATGAAACCGTAAGGTATTCTGCTCCAATTAAATTTAAAATTCCGGAAAAAACTTATCACGAATTGCAATCTCTAACCAAAACTATTTTTTTAGTTTTTAATCAGTAATTTAATTTGAAATGTTGGATGAAAGTAAATTGAATGAAATAACAAAGAAAATTGAAAAAATTGAAAAAAGAAATAAAAAAGTTGAAGCCGACAAAGCTTGGGAGACCAGCTATACCAGAAGATTTTTTATAGCAATTCTGACTTACTTGATAGTGGTTTTGTTTTTTAGATTATTGAATTTACCCAAACCATTTATAAACGCTATTGTTCCCATGATGGGTTTCCTGTTGTCAACTTTAAGTATTTCCATTTTAAAAACTATTTGGTTAAGATATTATAATAAATAAAATTATGACAAAGAAAATTGTGAATAAATCGGTTCGCACTCGTTTTGCTCCGTCACCAACGGGTGAGTTACATATTGGAGGGCTAAGAACCGCTTTGAGTAATTATTTGTTGGCCAAGCAACAGGGCGGTTCTTTTATTCTGCGAATTGAGGATACGGATCGAAAACGATTGGTGGAAGGAGCGGTGGAGCGGTTATTAAAATCTTTGCAGTGGTCGGAGGTGGAGCCTAATGAGGGTGTAATTTTAAGTGAAGATGGTCGGATAGTTGAAAAAGGGGAGTGTGGTCCATACACTCAATCCGAACGCTTGGATATTTATAAAAAATATGTTGATAAATTACTTGCGGAGGGCAAAGCTTATTATTGTTTTTGTTCGGCGGAGCGTTTAGATAATTTGCGCAAAGAACAGCAAAAAAATAAGCGGGCGCCGAAGTATGATCGGCATTGTTTGAATTTATCACCTGATGAAATTCAAGCTAAAATTAAGGCCGGTGAAAAATATGTAGTGCGTTTTAAAATACCGGAAGGAACCACCACCTTTCAAGACGAGGTTTTTGGTAAGGTTAGTGTTAAAAATGAAACCATTGATGATCAGATTATTTTGAAATCCGACGGTTTTCCCACTTATCATTTGGCAGTGGTGGTTGATGATTATTTAATGAAAATTTCCCATGTTTTTAGGGGAGCGGAGTGGCTTCCCAGTACTCCCAAACATGTTTTATTGTATCAGGCCTTGGGCTGGGAAAAGGAAATGCCTAAATTTGTACATATGGCCAACATTCTCAATAGGGATAAGAAAAAACTTTCTAAACGAGAGGGAAGTGTAAGTGTGGATGATTTTAAAAAAGAGGGATACCCTCGAGAGGCCTTAATTAATTTCATTGCTCTGTTAGGTTGGAACCCAAAGACGGAACAGGAAATTTTTACAATGGACGAATTAATTCAACAATTTGATATCAAAAAAATGAATAAAGCCGGAGGAGTTTTTGATTTAGATAGATTGGCGTGGATTAGCAATCAACACATTAAGCGAATGTCTATTGACAGGCTTTATAAGGAAGGGATCGGTTTCTTAAAAAAACGTAATTTTTATAAAACTTTTTTAAAGAGAGCTTCTTTTTCCGGGAAAGAATTGGAGGAATATTTGAAAAGAATATTAACTGTTGAGCAAGAACGGCTTGCTAAATTTACGGAAATTGGAGTGGAGAATAAATTCTTTTTTCAGAAAGCTGATGAATTACAATATGATTTAAAAAATATTCATTGGAAAGATAATTCTCCGGAAGAAACCGTAAAGACATTGGAGGAAATAAGGGAATTATTAGAGAATATTTCCGAGACGGCATGGACTCGGGAGAATATTCAAGATAAATTATTGGAATTGGCGGGAGAAAAGAGGGGGGATTATCTTTTTCCTCTGCGTTGGGTTTTAACCGGGCAACAAAAATCTCCATCGCCTTTTGAGGTGGCTTGGGTTTTGGGAAAGAAAGAGAGTTTGGAGAGAATAAAAAAAGGTTTGGAAAAATTTTAGTTATTTAAATTAGTTGAAATAGAATTGGGGGAACGGTTTTTGTAATTAAAAAATATAAAAATCCCGTTAAGTTTGACGGGATTTTTATATTCCAAGATTTTCTTTGTTGCGGGGGCAGGATTTGAACCTGCGACCTCCTGGTTATGAGCCAGACGAGCTGCCAGACTGCTCTACCCCGCGATATAACTTTAATTAACACCTAAAGTTATAATACATCTTTTTTCCTCAAAAGTCAACTCCCCGGATTTATTTAAATGAGAAAAACTATTTTGCTTTTTTGAAGATAATTTTGTACACCGGTTCGTAAAGAGAGTCCCACTCATCTCGTACTTCAATATTTTTTCCTTCCAATAAATCAGTTATAGCCACATCCGTTAAAATTTGTTCTAAATCTTTAATCTTTTGTTTATTGTCTTCAAATTTATCCCAAGTTGCCCCAAACTCTCCTTGAGTAGCCACTTCAATTTCTTTTTTTTCTGCTCGTAAAGCGTCTAATTTTTCAGTAACCGCTTCATATTCCGGATTTTGCAATAAAGCATTTCGGTAATCTTTTCTGATTTCCTTCTGCTCTTTTTTCAATTCCATTAGTTCGTTGAAAATTTCTTGAATGTCTTTCATTTGTTTGTATTTGTTATTTTTTAATTTTTATTGAGTAACACGAATTTTATTATAACATAAAAATTTTTTTAGACAAAATTAATTAAAAATGGTATAATAAATTTGCTTAAAATTAAATATTTGTAATGCAGGATAACATTAATATTTAAGAAATGTTAAAAAATAATTTAGAGCAAGAAAATTTATTTCTTCAAATTATCAAATATGCCTCAAAATTTTCTTTGGTTTTAGGGCTGGTTTTTGTATTTATCTTTAGTGTTCCCGTATTGGCTAGTACGGTTAATTTGGATAAAATTTTAAAAGCGGATGATCCGGAGAAATTGGATAAATATAAAGACAAAGTGGAAAAAAAGTTGAAAACGACCACTCAACAAAAAAATATTTTAAGTAGTCAGGTCAAGCTTTATGATTTAAAAGTGAGTAGGGCGGAAAGAGATTTGGCCAATATAGAGAAAGAGTATAAACGAAATGAGTCGGAGTTGAAACGATTGCAAAAAGAATTGTCCAAAAAGGATGAAGAAATGGCTTATCTTAAAAAGCAATTAAGGAAAACGTTGATTGACTATGAGAGAAATAAGGAGGATTTTAAAATTAAATTATTATCTTCCGATAGCGATGTGACGGCATTAATGAGTAAAAGTGAATATTTAAACAAATTGTCAAAACAAATAAAAGAAAAAGTTGCTACCATTAAAAAAGAAAAGGACGAGATTAAAGAAAGAGAGGAAAAAATAAAAACCACCAAGGAGGAAATGTTGAAAAATAAAAAAGAACTAAAGCAACAAAAAGAATCTTTAGAATCACAGAAGAGGATTAAAAATGATTTTTTGCAAAAAACACAGGGTGATGAAAATAAATACAAAGAATTGTTAAGTCGAATAGAGGAGCAAAAAAGAAAGTTGATGAATTTATCTATGGTTTCAACCGGTACCAAACAGTCAATAAATGAAATTAAAAAATCGGCCAAAAAACCAAAAGATGGTCTGGCCAGTACTTCTTGGTATTATGCTCAGGACGATTCTCGTTGGGGGAATAAAACAATTGGTTTTTCCAGAAGTTTACTGAAAGATTATGGTTGTGCCGTAACTTCTCTTTCAATGGTTTTTACCAAAGAAGATAAAAAAATAAAGCCGGATAAATTGGCCAAAAAGCCGTTGTTTTATCAAGACCTGATAGTTTGGCCCAATAGTTGGGGAAAATTGAAACTTACCTCCGGTCGTAGCCATGGCAATATAAGTTGGAAAACAATAGATAAAAAATTAAAAAAGAAAATACCGGTGATAGTTTTCATTAAATCAAGAAGTGGGGCGGGACATTATGTGGTAATACACCACAAAACCAAAAAAGGTAAATATGTTGTACACGATCCTTTGTTTGGAGCCAATATTTATTTAGATACCAGCAAAAAGTTGATTTCGGCGATTTATAAAAGTGGAGTGGTGATAGATCAAATGATTATATATGAATAGTTTTTGCTGTCGGTGTTTAAATCTAAAACGCCTTAATTGGGCATTGGGTGAGTGGGGTGGTTGGAATAGTGATATTGAATGTATTGTTTTGTTGTTTATTGTCAGGATAAAATTGAAGGTTGGTGATAAAGGAATGCAAATTTTTGGCGAGTATTTTATTTAATTATAGTATTGTTGGGCAAATGGAAGTTGGTGGTGAGATTAAAGTTTTTAGTTGCGTCATGTTTGTTAAGCGTCGCAAAATATTAAATGTTTGTTGTTAAGAAGGGCGCTTTAAGCGCTGTTAATTTGTTAGACGTTAATTTGTTGGACTGTTTATTCTTCAAAATTTTAAAACAAGGTTATAAATGTTTTATTTGATATTTGAAGTTTAATTTTTTTAAAAAATTTAAATTGGAATTTTTTAAAATTTATTTAAAAAATTTTAAATAAAAAAATAAATATTAAGTGAATTGATCATGTTGGGTTAATTGTATTTACGAGCAATGGTTTTGGGTGGTAATTTTTGGTGGAGACGGTATTTTTGTGCAGTTAGGTAATTTTTTTTGGAATAATCTTGGAAACTGTATAACTTGAAAAAAACAAGGCATTTTTAAAAAAAGTTGCAGGTAGGTAGGTACCGGCAACTTTTTTTAAAAACGGCATAAAGCAAGTAGGGCGTTGTAATTTTGTGAGAAAGGAAGGTAAATGGGGCGTCCTGCATTCTGTATATTAGGCTTTCATACCAATTGGATAGCTGAATCCACTTTTTAAATGGCGATAACGGTATGTTTAAAATCCTTGAATTAAATCTGTTTACGGATTTTTAATTTTTATTTTTTGTTAAATTATTTAATTATTTAATGAATAAGCACTTGTTTTGAGAAGTGGTTGTAATTGATTGTATTAAAGGTGTTAAATAAAAAAAATGTTTAAATTGTTTGTTTGATAAATAAATGATTTAAAATGTATTAAATGTCGCAAAAGATATATTGTGCGACGCTATACTTCTCGCTCAATTATACCAAACATCAATTAAATAAAAAGGAAGAAATCACTAAACGGTTTGGACAATAGTTTAAAGCTTGAGTAATCCCAATACTCTCTCTTGAAAAAACTCTTTAAAAACCCTGCTTACAACTTAGTTAATTACTTATTTATTTTTTATTTAAAAACTTGTTTTTAAGATTCTTTCCAATCTCCGTTTTGGTTTTTTAATGTTGTTATTTCTTTGATTACAAGGCAGATCAGTACTGTCATTACTTTTATCACCAATTATATTCCCTTCGTGCTTCTTATTAAAATTTTTGCATTTCTCCCCTTCTCTGTCTCTGTGCAGTTTTTTGTCTAAAATTGCACTTTTTTAATTTCTGTTATTTTTTAATTTTTAAGATTTAGAAAATATTTATCCATCGCTATGATTAAGGGATATCCATCCGAGAGCATCTCATTGATTTGTTGATATTCTTCCGACCCTGACCCTCTTCTATTTCCTTTTTTTATTCTCTTAAAGATTTTTAATAAATCCGCATTGATTGCATGAAAAACACTTATTAAAGACAAACCATATTCCGTGTATTGGTTTATTAATTCTTTTACCTCCGGAGATCCTATTTCGGAAAACAAATCTTTTATAATATAAGTTTCTGTGATATCAATAATGGAGCCGGCGTCGTTTGATGATTTATTAAATATTCTTAAAACTATATCATCTTCCAAATATATTGTGGCATCGGTTTTATACCCGGCTAATTCCCTGGCCACAAATGAATGATATCCATCGGTTTTAAAGCCCTCATATATTTCTATGAAATCATCCATATCTTGAGTATTTTTGTATTCTGACAACATTGCTTTAATGAATTGTAGTTGTGCCATAACCTTAAATAAATTCATACTTGCCTCATTTGTTTCTTCCAATAAACAAAGAAAGTCGTCAATTATTTGTAGAC
>CAYORE010000027.1:0-1766 GCA_964406325.1 uncultured Bdellovibrionales bacterium
CAAAGCACCCTTATCACAATTATCAAATTTCGGCTTATGGTCAATCTTTAGGCGGAGCGGAAGCTGCTCTTTTTGGAGCCGTTACCAAATGTAAAACAATTGTATTTAACGCAGAAGGATTGCACCAAAATACATTAAAAAGGGCTGGTGTAACAGATAATGATTTTTCCAACATTATCAATATTAGAACCGGTGGTGATATTTTAACTTATTACCAAGAGAAAGCTAAACGAAAAGAAATTAATGACATTTCCAGTGCTGGCAAGATTATTTTAGCACTAACTCCGTTAACAGAGAAAGATTTGGAAAAAAAATTACAAGGCAAATTGTCACCGCAAGCAATTAGGGTTGTCAAACAACATCTCCAAACCAAGAAAAGTGTTAAAGATATTATGCCGGATGCTATTGGAAAACAAATTACCTTGGAAAATAAAACTTTGGTAAACATTTCTACTAAAGCAGGAGCTGTGCTTGTTGACGATGTTTTGTTAAATAATACCTTAAAAGTTCCAACATTTGACTTGGTAAAGGATGGTGTAAATGGATATGTTGGAGTAGATTTACATAATACATATCTTTATGAATATTAAAATAAAATAAAACAGATGAAAAAAGCAGTCATAATAATTGTAACAGTAGGTATAGTAGGCATCATTTCCTGGGGCATATTTAATGTCTCTAAAAAAGTCATAAATATCGGTAAAAAAATTGAAGCGGAAAGCCATCTCTATGATCCGGAAAATTTCTTTTCAGACCAAAAAATAGTTGAACTTTGTTACGCTGCTAAAAAAGGAGACATAGAGAAAATGGAAGAGTTGGTTAAATCTGGAGCAGATATTAATACTGTCGGCAAGGATGGAATGACACCGTTTTTATGGCTAACAAGATTTAGTGGTTTAAGGGATGATGCAATTATGAAGAAGAGTTTTAAGTGGTTTGTAGAGCATAAAGCTGATCCAGTAAAAATATACCATTGGAAAGGAAATGCCTATTATACTGTATTTCACTCTGTTGCCAAATCTCCAGATAGCTTTTATTTAAAAACCTTATTGGAATCAGGATTGATTAAAGATATTGATGTGGAACTGCCGGAAAACAGTCATCCCACAGCCTTATTGCAAGCAGAATTATCTGATCAGTTTGAAAACTTTAAACTTCTTTTAGACCACGGAGCGGACAAAGATAAAAAGATTGGAAAATTTAAAAAGGCAACATTAAATATTGTTGAGGGGAATATGTCTTGGCAATTTGCATATGAACTTTTAAAAAGGGGAGCAAATTTTAACACAAATATGAGAGATGGACAACCAGAAATTGTCAGGGTCATTGAAGATATTATTTTCCACCCAT
Organism: uncultured Bdellovibrionales bacterium; assembly: GCA_964406325.1. Lineage (GTDB taxonomy): Bacteria > Patescibacteriota > Minisyncoccia > Moranbacterales > DUUL01 > S145-42. The sequence goes on from CAYORE010000027.1 coordinate 1,351, forward strand.
CTGTATCACTAAACTACCGAGGAGTAGATTACCGTCAAAAATGTGTTGAATACTTGGAAAATCATGGTGTACCTAAAATACATCCTTGGATGCCGGAAGATGAAAAATATGAAAAAGAAAACGGCAAATATCAGTTATACATTTTAGAAAAAGATGGTGACAAAAAGGGGCAATGGGTTAAATTTGAAGAATCATATGAATATGATCCGGAATATCGTAAGGCGGATGGCAAAGATCTTACCTATTATACCTACAAAAGCACTTTACAAGAACCAATAGACTATTCCTTTAAAAAAGACTTTCCGGATGAGGATTAAATTAAATGAAATTAAAATAAAAAAACAGGCGATGTTTTAACCTACTTGCAAACCGGAAGTTTGTTTAAAAAAATATTCCCCAACCAATTTGGTAAGACA
>CAYORE010000028.1:0-1600 GCA_964406325.1 uncultured Bdellovibrionales bacterium
TGATGTATTTTTTTCTCCTCAAGCAAGAATGGCAATAAGTGTAGCTTGGAAGGCGGTAAGGGATTTTGTGAATATGTTCTATTTATTAATTTTGGTTTTTTTGGCAATCACAACTATTTTACAAATTAACAAATTTAATGACAAAAAATTATTTTTCAGGGTAATTGTTAGTGCTATTTTGGTAAATTTTTCTATGGCAATTACGGTTTTTGTAATTGATGCTTCCAATATAGTAATGGACTTTTTTGTGGTGGCGATTAAGACAACCGCTAATGGTCAGGATATCGGAGCATTTTTTCTAAAACATTCCGGCTATGCCAATACTTTTGCCCAACAACCTTCATTTACTTTAAAAAAAATGGGAATTGGCATAGTGGAATTTATTATTCAGATAATAATGGCTGTAATGTTATTTTATACCGCCATAGCACTGTTGATCAGGTTGATTGCTTACTGGGTGTTGATTGTTTTATCACCATTGGCATTTTTCAGTTTGGCTATTCCCGGTTCCAACAGTTTTCAAGAATGGAAGGATAAATTGTTAAATTATTCTTTTTTTGGTCCGATGATGTTGTTGTTTATTTGGATTGCCTTAGTGTTGATGGCGGGATTGAGAGCTTCTGCAGATTTGGTACAGGGAGTGGCTCAGGCAACCGGAGGGCACTTTGTGATGTTTTTAACTTCTTATATTACGGTTTTGTATCTTTTATATTATGGGCACGAAAAATCCAAGGAGTATGCTTCCAAGGCGGGAACGGCGGTAACAAATGTTTTAACAAAGGGTGGAGCGGTAGCGGTGAAGGCAGGAAAAGGAGCGGCTCTTGCCACAGGAGTTGGAGCGGTCGGATACGCCGGGTATAAGTTTGGTGAACGGAAAGCTAAGGCACAGTACGCCGGTTTTAAGGAGTGGAAGTATAAGATGGGGTTAGATAAACGGGCAGAAGAGGAGCGATTGGAAAGGGATAAAGCAATCGCTAAAGCCAGGTGGACAGGTGGTGATGTGCAGGCGACCAAGGAGAGACATGAAATGTCTGAGGTAGCTAAGAAAGAAAAGGCTATGAAAGAAGATGGATTTGATATGGATAATAGAGATGCTTTGGCTGAATTGGCAGAAAATGGGTCAGCAATAGAGAAAAAAGTTGCGGCTAATAGATTAGCGGAGTTAAATGCTTTATATGGAAACAATCTGGAGTTGGCAATGAAAGCGGCCGGGGGAAACAAGGTGTTGGAAGATAAGATTTTACGACAGGCTAAGAGTAAAAACAGGGCCAATTATATTAAGTGGGCGGCGAATCATTATGGCGAGGATGAGCGGGCAAATAAAATTATTGACGATAATCTTACCTCTCTTCAACCGGCAGATATTAAAAATTTAAGCAAAGAAGAGCGTTACAAAAGAGCATTTACTGAAGGTATATTGTCTAATAAGAGTCCTGAGGAACATATAAAGATTATTAATGAAGAGACCGGAGATAGGGCGGTGGAAATAGCTAAAGAAGTTGCCAAATATCATAGTAATAAACCGGAAAAAGACAGGTTAACTACAAAACAACTGGATACGATGATATTAAAAGCGATGAGCGAGGGGGCGCGAACTGAG
>CAYORE010000029.1:0-3081 GCA_964406325.1 uncultured Bdellovibrionales bacterium
CAATTTTTAGGAGGAACATTTGCCTATATTTTTGTAGTCTTGGGTGGATTGTTGCTATTTATTGTACCGGGAATTATTTGGGCGATAAAATATACTTTTGTTCCCTGGTTGATAGTGGATAAAAAAACCGGAATCAAAGAAGCTTTTAAAATAAGCGCCGAAATGACCAATGGGCGAAAAGGAGAACTGTTTATTTTTAGTTTGATTTTAGGTCTAATTTTAATAATCCCTCAAATAATAATTGGCAGTTTAGTTTTTGCTCCGCTATATATTTTAATAGGTATATATGTATACCTATTTGTCAGTAGGGAGAAAGGAAGGTTAATTGCACCATCCACCGATTATTCCAAATTGGCGGTGGGAGCGGTAATTTTGTTAAGTGTATTGATAAATATTATAAATTGGCTGGGAGAATATATAAAAAATTCTTTAATCTAAAATCCCACAATAGTGAATCGTACAAAAAATATAAAAATAGGAAAAATAAAAATAACCGAGAAAACAAAAAAAATATTTGTGGCCATAGGGCTGTTGTTGGTAGGGTATTTTTTTGGTGATTTTATAGCCAAGGTTAACAACAGTCCCTTGAATACAAAAGTTGAGCCGGAACAAATTTTGTCCGGCTCAACTTGTAGTCAACAAAAAGATGACACAGCCAATTCAAAAACGAAAGATAATCTAAATCTGAAAAACAAAAATTTTGATTTGAAAGAGGGAGAGGTGAAATATGTTATTGATGGAGATACTATTATTTTAACTAACGGTGAAAAAGTGCGTTACATCGGAATAGATACTCCGGAAAGAGGGGAGTGTTGGTATCGACAAGCCAAAGACTTTAACAGAAAACTGGTTGCCGGCAAAAAAGTACGGCTGGAAACAGACAAAAGTAATCGAGATCGTTATCAACGACTTTTAAGATATGTTTATGTTAACAATCAAAAAGGAGTGGAAAAATTCGTTAACTTGGAACTGATTAAAGCCGGTTTGGCTCGAGCCAAAGAATACAAACCCGATGTGAAATATCACTTTCAACTGCAAGAAGCGGAAAACTATGCCAAATTGAATAAATTGGGACTATGGGGTGGTTGTAAGGAATAAAAACTACTTAACACGATGTATTTTAATTACACCGTGAGATAAAGTAATATAAGAAGAGGGCAGTTGTGTCCAGCAACCACTATTGTAATAATTAATGCCTTTTCTTTTTAAATGAATAGCTCGGTGAGTATGCCCGCAAAAAACATTATCTGCTCCGCGTACTCGTCCGTAAAGAATGGCTGAGCGAGCAACTTTTTTGGAAATTCGCAACCAACCTTTACTTTTCTTTTTAATCCACCGACTCATCCTGAAGTCTTTAAAATCGTGTTTCTGAATAAAAAGATAAATTTGAGAAGCCAAGAAACTTAACACCGGCTCGTTAATTAAGAAACGATCAAATTGATGTCCGTGAATGGCCAAACACTTTTTGTAATGATAATTCCAAGTATAAGTTTTATAAACCTGAATACCAAACATCGCTGCCATAACTTTGGAAAGTCCTTTATCATGATTTCCCTCCACCCAAACAACTTCCGCTTTTTGAGATACTCTACGAAAAAGAGAAATTAAATTCCAGTGGTGATCGGGCATATTCTCAAAATCCAAATCATCAAAAATATCCCCCAATAAAATCAGTTTTTTAAATTTATACCTATTGATAATTTCCATTACCCGATCGGCTCGACTAACTTCCGTTCCCAAGTGAATATCGGAAATTATCAAGGTATTTATTTTCTTTCTTTTCATAAATGTAAAATCTAAAAAATTTACTGAATTTTTTGCAATTTTATTATAACATTTTTAAAATTGTTTTAACAGTTGTTATTTTATCATAATGTGTTATAGTTAAAATATTATTAAAAAATTAAATAAAAAAATATGCAAATCAAACAAAAGTTAAAGAAAATAATCTTAACAACTTTCCTGCTGACAATAGTTGCCGGGGTACCAATATTTAGCTTGGCTGTCACACCTCAAAAGGAACAAGAGATTAAATCATTTATCAACGATAATAAAAACCTCTTCTTTGCCGGCGATGTTGAAAAAGTTGATATTAAAAAAGTTGAAGAAGATGATGGCTTATTCAAAACTACCATTGAAGTTGGTGCTGAAGAATATCCGTTTTATTTAACGCATTCATTCAAAATAGTACCGCAATTTGTTGAAATCAGTAAAATAAGCAAAGGAGAAGAAAGTCAATTGGGAGATTTTGATGCTCAAGCAAAAAAGATAATTCTCAATGATAAATTCAAAGAAAATATTAAAGATTTTGTGGAGAAATATTTACTTCAAACACCAACGGAAGTAACTGTTGGAGAAGTGAAGGAAGATGATGGATTATATGAAATAACGATTACCGCTCAAGGAAAAGATCAACCGATTTATTTGGCTTTGGATGGTAAAAAAATGGCCTTTGGAATTAAAAGTTTGTCCGAATACAAAAAAATGGCGGAAGAACGAAAAAAACGAGCGGAAGTCCATGAACAAAACAAGACTGACAAACCGAAAGTTGATTTGTTTGTTATGAGTTATTGCCCCTATGGAACACAGATTGAGAAGGGAATATTGCCGGTATTAAGAACACTGGAGGGTAAAATAGACGCCAAAATCAGATTTGTTGATTATGCTATGCATGATAAAAAAGAAATAGACGAAAATTTATTACAACACTGCATTCAAGAAAATGCCCCGGATAAGCTATATGATTATTTGGATTGTTTCTTGAAAGACGGTCAAAGTGACAAATGTTTAAAGGATGTCGGTTTAACTAAGAAAGACGAAGGAGACAAAAATGATAAGGAGGGAAAGAAAAAATCTTTTTGGAATAAAATTATTGGTAGTTTAAAAAGTATTTTCGGAAAAGGAGATAAAACTCCCATTGAAAAAATAGAAAAGTGTGTTAAAGAAACAGATACAAAGTTTAAAATCTCTGAAAATTATAAAGACAAATCAACTTGGCAAGGAAGATTTCCCGGATTTGACATAGATAAAGACGATAACAAAAAGTACGGTGTAGAAGGTTCTCCAACTTTAATAATTAAC
>CAYORE010000030.1:0-2120 GCA_964406325.1 uncultured Bdellovibrionales bacterium
CCACTTTAAATTTTTTATCTCCCAATTTGGCAAACTTTAAAAAGTATTCGTAATACTCCGGTTTAATATCATATTCGGTTAAAGTCCCTTGCGAACTGTGAGCTTGCTCGGGAACTTCTATTTCTTCATCTTGACGAGCCAAAACCCCTTCTCTGGTCGCTCCAATTCCCGCCTCTTCCCCTACCGGTACGGCATTTCGCAAACAAGTTTTCACTCCATTCCATTCTCCGGGATTATGAGAAGCGGTCACGGACATAGCTCCTTCCACATCAGGTAAAAAATGAGAACTGAAATATAACATCGGGGTGGTAATTACGCCCAAATTAACCACATCCACTCCGGCATCCAAAACTCCCTGCATCAAAGCGTTGTGCAAAATCGGGCTGGACTCTCGAGCATCACAGCCGATAGCCATTTTTTTAATCCCCAGGGCCTTCGCCATTTCCTGTCCGATTAAATAAAAAGTTTTGGCATCACAATCTTCGCCATAGATACATCTGATATCATAGGCCTTAAAAATTTCCGGTTTTACTTGCATTTTAATATTGATTAATGATTATTTTATACCTTCATCTTGACATTTTGTAACTTTCTTGTCAAATGACCGGCTTGATTAGTCACTTAAGCTGTATCTGTTTTGAGATTGATTTGTTTGGAGTGGTTTTGTAATCATACAACATCTTTCTTGTTAAGTCTATCATTAATTCCATAAAAATAGTTTTTATTTTTGTTGAAAAGCCATTTAATCACTTGGTGGCATTTCTTTTTTTAAAATCAGTTTACTTTTTGTAAATACCTGTATCTTATTCGTTTTTACTTGTGAATTACTGATTTTACTATGCGCAATTATCTGCTATACTTAAATATGGATAGATACTACTTATCACTTTACTGTTTTATTAATTTATATTCATCTTATGATCAATTCACCAGATCAACACCAATTCAAAGAACAAACGACATTTCAAGAAATATTGGAGAAAAATAATATAAACTATTTGCACGGCTCAAATTCAGGGAGCTTGCCCGGAATCTTTTTACTCAAACAACCGGGATTAAAACCCTTAGGAGAGTTATTAAAAAATAAAATAACTCCCTATTCCGGAGAATTAATGCATGGCGCAATTGATATCAATCAACATTCTATATCATGTGTGCCAAGCAACTCTCCCGAAGAAGCTCTTCGTTACTCCAGTGACTGTACCTTTTGGACACCAAAGAAAGGAAAGGAAAAAATAAAGTTTCTTACGCAATATTTATTCGCTGTAAGAAAAGGGAGGGAAGAAGAAAAGAAATTTAGGGAAAAAGAAAGATTTGGGACCACCCTCTCTTATAATCAATTATTGCGATTATTGCCAATGCAGCTAAAAATAGAAAAGAGGCGTCTTAAAGATTGGGATAAACATACACCCGTAGAACAAGAATTTATCAGTTCACCTTTTCCCGTACTATACGGAATTTCGTACGATGGGCATTCTGTGCCCGTTAATTCCGGCATTTCAACAGAAGTTGCATTGCCGGGAATTGTTCCAACTGATCAGCTAACTTTATTTGTTCCTAAAGATAAAATATCTGCCGTAAACGACTACATTGCAAGTAAAAATTTAAAAGTGCGCGATATTTTGGATATTGCTATGTACAATAAATCCAACAGACAATTTAATTTCTAATAACCTCAATCACTCTACCACTTTCAGTCTCTCCATACTCAAACTTCAACAACCAATATTTTTTTGGCCAGATGTTTTTTATTTTTTCCGGCCACTCTACCAAGACTAAATTATTTTTATCGGTTATAATTTCTTCCCAACCTAAGTCTAAAACGCTTTCTTCGTCAACTCGATAACAATCTAAATGGTAAATACTTTCAACGCCACTGTGTGCGGTTGTATGATAATAACCGTTACTTTTTTGCTTTTTGTCATTTCTTAAATTGTATTTTTTCATAATTACAAAAGTTGGAGAAGTGAACGGACCTTCAGCGCCAATTGTTTCTAGCAAGAATTGACTAAAAGTTGTTTTGCCCGCTCCAAGTTCGCCTTGTAATAAAACAACATTCCTCTCTCTATCCCCACCAAGAGCCATTTGCAAAAACTCCTCCGCAAACTTTTTCGTATCTT
>CAYORE010000031.1:0-28553 GCA_964406325.1 uncultured Bdellovibrionales bacterium
ACCACCAGTTACACCAAAACGCTGGAAGGAGCGGACGCTCAAACATTTCACAAAATAGACTTCTATTATTTTGCCGACAAAAATCATGTTTATTATAAGGATGAAATTTTAGAAGGAGTTAATCCGGCAGACTTTAAACCCCTGGGCAAACGCACCGGCTATTTCACCGACGGAAAAAACATTTATTACAACGGAGAAAGGTTGGAAACCGATGTGAATAATTTTCACCTTCCGATGCGAAACATTCCTCCGGCGGTAAGAAGATAAAGTAAAAAGTAAAAAATACTCAATGTTAGATATTAAACCAAAACAACCGAAACCTAAACCATCGGAAAACCAAACTCCCGCCGGCGAGTCGGTAACCCAAGCTTGGGACAGGAAAGAAGATATTAAAAGAAAGGTCCAAACCACCGTGGAAGTTTCCGGTCATACTTTCAGTCCGACATTTTATCCTCAAAATCAAAATACTTCAATTGGCAAGGGAGAAGTTACCAAACATCCCTCTGCTTCAACTTCCTCTTCCCGGCATCGTTCCGCCGTCGCTTCCTCCGTAAAAAGTAACGAGAATTTTGGGCGTAATTCCAAAGAAAAAAAACAACCCTTGTCCGCCGGCAGAAAAATAAGCGGAGCAGTTGTCTTGTTTCTGATTATGTTAATCCTGTTTATATTTACTGATTTAACCTCCATAGATATTTTCTTCTGGTTATTCTTTCTGGCGATGTTTTGGTATCGTTTGGATTCCCGAATTTCCATCGGTGGCGCCTTGGCCGGTTTAGTTATTATTATGTTCCTTTCCGCCGGACAAGGTTTTGGTTGGTGGCAAGCGGATAACCTAATGGAACAAATTGCCGTCGGCGTTTATTTCTTTTTGGTGATTGGTGTGGTAAAGCAGATTTGGGAATACAGGGAGGAGAAAGTTGAAAATAATTTATAATTTAAAATTATTTTCAATCTTGAGACATAACCCCCGCCTTGCCGTCGGACAGGTCTCCCGTCGCTCCGCCTCCTCCTCAAGATTGGACCTCCGCCTCACTTTCAACTTAACATACATATATGAAAAACCTTATCAAAAAATATCAACGGGAAATTTTTGCCACGGCGGGAGCGGTGCTTATCTTGTGGCAACTGCTTCTTCCGGGTTATGTGATTTTACTGGATTGGCCCGCCGGTCCTTTGATAAATTTTCAAATTACCGATGTAGCTTCCTTGATGAATTTGCCGGTAAATTTTTTATTACATATTTTAAATTTTTTCCTTCCCGGTTGGCTTATTCAAAAAATTCTAATGTTTGCCATTTTCTTTGGGGGATTTTATTTACCTTTAAAATTTTATCCGACCTTTCGGCAATGGCTTCAGTCGACAAGAAAGGGTGGTAAAGCGGTCTCTAAGGAAAATATTTTTCCGGGCGGGTATTTTATGTCCCTGTTAAATGTTTTCAATCCCTTTGTTTACGAAAGGTTTTTGGCGGGGCAGTGGCGAGTGGTAGTGGGGTATTTATCGGTTTTGCCTCTCTTGATAACTTTGCTGAACTTTCGTCAAAAATCCACTTGGCGAAACGCCGGTAAAATATTTCTTATTTTATTTATTACCTCTTTGTTTTCCATTCACTTTTTGGCAATAGACGGTTTGATTATTCTCGCCCATATTTTCTTTTGGTTGCTTATCTCCGGTTATCATTGGCTGGTTGCTCAGATAGTTGTGGAAAGAAAGGTAAACCGACGGAACAACTTTCGCTGGTTGGGGAAAATAATGGGAGCCGGTTTGATATTTTTAATAGTCAGTAGTTACTGGGTACTTCCCTACGCTCTTAAAAACGAGAAAGTTATTGATAATTTTGACGCCAAGCACCAAAGAGCTTTCGCCACCGCTCAAAATGAAAATTGGAGTGTAGCAAAGAATGTTGTTTGGATGCACGGTTTTTGGGGCGAAGATCATTATTGGGCGAAAAAATTTATTCTCCCCAAAGATACAAAACTGTTTTCAGTCATTTTTCCTTTACTGATAGTTTTGGTGATTATCGGCTGGCTTTATTTACTGGCGCTTAAAAAAAGCAGAGGAGAGGGTGCTTTTCCGGGCGTTTTGCTTTTGATGGCGATTATTTTTTCCGCCGGCGTTCGCAATAATCCCGGCGCCGGAATCAATCAATGGCTTTTTGAAAACATTTCTTTTTGGAAAGGTTTTCGGGATAGTCAAAAGTGGTCGGGAGTGATGGTGGCAATTTACATTTTATTGGCGACTACGGGAGTATTTCGTCTAAGGATAATTTTTCAAAGATTTATCCAATCATCACTTTTAAAAACTATCGGCGTTGTCGGAATTTTGTTGCTACCGATTTTATTAACCCCCCAAATGCTTTTCGGTTTTCAGAAACAAATCCAAACCGCTTGGTATCCGACCGAATGGCAAACGGTGGCTGACTTTCTCAAAGAGGAGGAGGGGAGGCGAAAGGGAAAGGAAAAACAAACCAAACCAACACCATCTTCTCCAAAAGTACTGTTTTTACCGTGGCATCAATATTATCCCGTGAAATTTAATCCCAACGGCTTGAGTTACAATTTGGCCTCTAATTATTTTCCCGCGGAAATTATCGCCGGTAAAAATACCGAACTGTGGGGCATTAAACCGATAGTTGATAACCGAGAAGAATATGTTCGCTTGGAGCAAGTGTTGACTTCCAACAATCCATCCCCAAACAAAGTAGAAGAAACGATTGATATTTTAAAATCACAAGGAATTGAATATATAATTTGGACTAACGATTTTGTCCAGAAAGATTTATATCAATATCCTTTCTTGCAATCCAAAAGATTGAAAAAAAATATCCAAACGGAAAAAATTACTTTATATCAAATTTTGTAGATAATGCAACAAAGTCCGCAAAAAAGCAAGTTTTCTGGTTTATAGCTCAAAAAATTATTCTTATTGACACTCTGGAGAAAAATGGTACAATAAAGTTAGCAGTCAGGTACATTAAGTGCCAGCAATAATTAAATTTTTAGGGGAATTATGACCGAACGACAAGCGGAAATTTTAAAAATCATAATTAAAGAATATGCTCAGGATGGCCTGCCGGTTGGCAGTAAAGAGTTGGTTAAAAAGTATAAACTGCCATTTTCTTCGGCTACCCTAAGAAATGAAATGGCCGTTTTGGAGAAAGACGGTTTTTTACAGAAAGCTCATATTTCTTCCGGGCGAATTCCCACCGACGATGGTTATCGTTACTTTATTGACAACCTGGTGGAACGACGAGATACTTCGGTGGAATATCAAAAAAAGCTGGAGTTGGAACTTTTGAAAATGAAAACACAGAATGTTCAATTGGAGCGAAGTGTGGGCAAAATGCTTTCCACTATGTCTAAATGTTTGGTTATCAGTGGCGTGATTGAAAAGGGAGAGTTTCAAAATTTCGGCATTCACAATCTTTTAGAAAGTCCCGAATTTTCCAGCTTGGATGATTTTTCCAGAATAACAACCGTTTTGGATACCATTGATGAAAAAATAGATAAAGTTTTGCAACGGGCGGAGAAAGGAGAGGTAAAGATTTTTATCGGTAAAGAAAATCCGGTAAAAGAAATTCAAAATTCTTCAATGATCGTCTCTCGCTATGAAGACTTGGAGGGTAAGGATAGAGTAATTGCTCTCATCGGTCCGAAAAGTATGAAATATCAGAAAAATAAGAAGTTAATTGAATTTGCCAAAAAATTACTAAAAGGAAGAGGGGGGAATAGGGCAATTCTTTGGCTAATCGGTAGTGAGATTATCGGATTATTTTTAAGTTAATAATTAATAACAACTCTATGACAAAAATAGATTGGTCAAAATTTAAACAAGGAACAATGTTGGTGAATGTTTTGGCGATTATTTATGATAAAGACAAAGATAAAGTTTTAATCGGACGAAGAGAAAATGATCCTTATTTACCGGATTTAACCTGGTCATTTCCCAGTGGACGACCGGGTTACGAAGATGAACTGGAGGATTATCTAAAAACTTCCGTTCGATTAAAAACCGGTTTGGACATTGAGGTGGATAAAATTCTTTTTTCCAAAACCTATCCGGAAAAAAGAGAATTTTTGTCCATTTATTATCTTTGTCAAAATTGGCGGGGCGAACCGAAGGCCGGAGAAAATTTTCGGGAAGTTAAATGGGTATCTCCGGAGAAGTTGGAAGAATATTTCACCATCTCTTTTCATCCGGTCTTGAAAAAGATGATTTTGGATTTGAAGTATCAATAGGGAGCGTTTTGATGGAAAGATGAGAATTTGTTTTTGAGGAAACAAAATGATTAAAGCTCTCTTGGTCTTGACATTAAGTACCGGCTACTGAGCGTCGGTTGTCACTTGTCAATTATTAATATAGAAAAATGTTTTAATATAAGATAAGATATAAAAATATGAAAACTGAAAATAAATCCCAAAAAAAAGAAAGTGGCAATCCGGAAAATGATTTCGGTTGCTTTTGGTTGAGCGTTAAGGCGGTGGTTTACGATGAAGCCACCGGTAAAGTTTTGGTTTTAAAACGATCAAAAAAAGAAAAATTTCACACCGGAGCCTATGATTTGCCGGGGGGACATATGGACAAAGGTGAATCGGTAACTGAGTGTTTGGAAAGAGAAGTGAAGGATGAAACCGGTCTAACCGTTCAGATTGGAGATATTTTGGCGATTAGAGAATATCCCAAAGAGCATGAAATGTTTGATAAGATTAAGGCCTTGCGTTTCGTCGCCTACTATCAGGGTGGAGAAATTAAGTTAAGTGAAGAGCATAGTGCTTTTCAGTGGTTGACTTTTGAGGAAGTTAAACAAAAGTTGGCCGATGATGGTTACGAGCAAGAAAAAAAGGAGACTATTTTGTTGGCGGAAAAGTATTTGCAAAACCGACAAGGAATGGAAAGGTGGCAACGAAGCATTGCCGATTTTGAAAACTATAAAAAACAGACTGCCAAGCAGAATGAAGAATTTAAAAAATATGCCACCGAAAGTGTTATTGTGGATATTTTGCCGGTCTTGGATAATTTTCAGGCCTCTTTGGAGCATATTCCGGAAGAAGAACGAGAAGGCGGTTGGGTAACGGGCATTTTGTACATCCAAAAACAACTGTTGGATGTTTTGGAAAGTCACGGCGTACAACCCTTGAAGGTGAAGGTGGGAGATAAATTTGATGCCAATTTTCACGAAGCCATTAAAGCCGGAGAAAAAGAAAAAGCACCCGTCAAACGACCAAAGAAAAAAACCGCCGAAACAAAATCCAAGGATTTGATAACAAAAGTCATTAAAGATGGTTATAAAATTGGTGAAAAAATAATCCGCCCGGCCTTGGTGGAAGTGGGATAAGTTTTGATTGTTTGAGTTGTTGAGGGGATATGCTGAGAAAGAAAGTGTTATTCCGGCTTCTTTACGAAGAGAATTATTTATCTATTCTGAATCGTATCAAGTTCGAGCAGACGAAGAATTTGGGGAGATAATGGTTTTTGCTTTTAGCAATTGCAAAGTATTTGTTAGGGTGGCTAATAATTTTGGTGGTCTGCAGATTTTGAAAGTTGAGGAACTTGAAAGTACAGATTAATTTTTAGGGTCATAATAAAGAACCGTTTTCAGAGGAAATATCTTTACTTGGAAGGTAGTTTTTGGATTAAAAATTTTGGAAACAGTCCTCTTAAAAGATTTCGTTCGGTAATTTTATTTTCAGGGCTTGACAAATTTAAAAAAGGTATTATAATAAAATTAGCAGTCAGTAAGTGAGAGTGCTAAAAGGTGAAAACAAAATTTTTAAAATAATAATCATTGAAGAATTTTGTTAACCGACTTGGCATTTTAACGGACGACAAACCGACAGGTTCGTTGACTGCTTCAAACTTAAAATAAAAATTAATCGTTCAAGCGTTCGGTGAAAGAATTTCACCGGCGGGAGAACCAATAAAGTTATGAGACAATTAATACCTTTTGACCCTTTTAAAGAGTTGGCTACCAACTGGGGGGAAGATGTTTTTACCGGAAGTTTTTCCGGAGCGTTTCTACCGGCAGTGGATATTTATCAGGAAGGAGATAATGTAGTGGTGGAAATGGAAATGCCCGGAGTAAAAACCGAGCAAGTGGATGTATCGGTGGAAAATGATGTTTTGACAATTTCCGCTAAAAAAGAAGAGAAAAAAGAAGTTAAAAAAGAAGATTATTATCACAAGGAAATCAGAAAGGGCAGTTTTAGTCGAAGCGTAATCTTGCCAATGAAAGTCAAAGGAGAAGAGGCCACCGCTGAAGTGGAAGACGGAGTATTAAAGGTGGTCTTACCGAAAGCGGACGAACTAAAGCCGAAAAAAATTCAAGTTAAATCGGCTAAAAAAGAAAAATAAGTTTTTGGGAAGAGACCGGCGTCCGATGGACGCCGGTCAGACACCTAAGAGACTGTTTTTCCATAAGGATTAAGAGATTTAAAAAAATTCTATTTGAAAATAGATAAAAAACAAGTTTAATAATAATTTAACAATATAAAATTATGTCAAAAATTTTAGGAATTGATCTCGGAACAACCAATTCCGCTATGGCGGTTATTCAGGGAGGTAAACCGGAGATCATTGAAAACAAAGAAGGAAACAGAACAACACCGTCAATGGTGGCGATTAACAAAAATGGTGAAAGATTGGTAGGTTTGTTGGCTAAGCGACAAGCTGTTACCAATCCGGAGAACACAATATTTTCCGCCAAGCGTTTAATCGGTCGGAAATATTCCGATCCGGAAGTGCAAGAGGCTAAAAAGACCTTGCCTTTTAAGATTGTGGAAGGAAAGAATGGAGCGGTTAATGTGGTAATGGGAGGAAAGGAATATCGTCCGGCGGAAATTTCCGCAATGATTTTGCAAAAATTAAAAGCGGATGCGGAAGAAAAATTGGGAGAAAAAATTGAGAAAGCGGTTATTACCGTACCGGCTTATTTTGATGACTCTCAACGAAAGGCCACTAAAGACGCCGGTAAGATTGCCGGTTTGGAAGTAGAGAGAATTATCAATGAGCCGACTGCCGCCGCCTTGGCTTACGGTTTTGACAAAAAGAAAGATGAAAAAGTAATCGTTTACGACTTAGGTGGTGGAACTTTCGATGTTTCCGTTTTGGAAGTATCTGAAGACACGGTGGAAGTAAAAGCCACCAGCGGAGATACTTATTTGGGAGGAGATGATTTTGATGAAGTGATTATCAAGTGGATTATTGATGAATTTAATAAGCAAGAGGGTATAGACCTATCCAAAGATCCTTTAGCTTTACAACGAATTAAGGAATCGGCGGAAAAAGCCAAGATTGAATTATCCACCGCTCAAGAAACGGAAATTAATCAACCTTTTATCACTACCGGTGAAGACGGACCAAAGCATTTGGTTTTAAAGTTAACCAGAGCGAAATTGGAAGAATTGGTAACGCCGTTGGTTGATAAGACAATGGAGCCGACAAAAAAGGCCTTGGAGTCCGCCGGCTTGAAAAAAGAGGATATCAACGAAATAATTATGGTTGGTGGTATGACCAGAATGCCTTTGGTCTTAAAGAAGGTGGAAGAATTTTTCGGCAAAAAACCTTCTACTAGTGTTAATCCCGATGAAGTGGTGGCTATGGGAGCGGCTATTCAAGGAGGAGTGTTGCAAGGAGATGTAAAAGATGTTTTGTTATTGGATGTTACTCCATTGACTTTGGGAATTGAAACAATGGGTGGAATTATGACACCTTTAATAGAAGCCAACACTACAGTGCCGGCTTCCAAGAGTCAAATCTTTTCCACCGCCGCCGATAACCAACCTTCCGTGGAAGTTCATGTTCTGCAGGGAGAAAGAAAAATGGCTGCGGATAACAAAACTTTGGGACGGTTTATGTTGGATAACATTCCGCCGGCTCCGCGAGGAGTACCGCAAATTGAAGTTACCTTTGATTTGGACGCCAACGGAATATTGAATGTAACCGCCAAAGACAAAGCGACCGGCAAAGAACAAAGTATTAAAATTGAAGCTTCCTCCGACTTAACCGATGAAGAAATAGAGAAAATGAAAAAAGAAGCGGAAGCTCACGCTGAGGAAGATAAGAAAAAGGCGGAAGCGGTTACTATCAGAAACACGGCGGACACCTTAGTCTTTACAACTGAAAAAGCTTTAAAAGATGCCGGTGATAAAATAAGTGCCGATGAAAAGAAGCCGGTAGAGGAAAAATTAAACGCCTTAAAGGAAATACTTAAGGATGAAAAAGCGGATAGTGAAAAGATTAAAAAGGCCTCGGAAGAATTATCTACCGCCGCTCAAGCCATTGGTGAAAAACTTTATAAAGCGGCTCAAGAAGCGGAGCAAGCCAAGTCAGCCGGCAAAGACGGAGAAACAAAAGCTGATAATTCCTCCGGTGCGGTCAAGGATGCCGAAGAAGTAAAGGATGCCGAAGAGGTAAAAGAGGATGATAAGAAAGATGACAAGAAAGACGACAAGGATAATTAAAAACGATAGAATTTTCAGCATCTTTAACAAGAATAACGCCCCCGAATAATGTTTATTCGGGGGATTTGTTTTGTTTCAGAAAATAATTTGGACGGTTTTTTTCAGAGCTATTGTTCTTTTGAAAATTTTTACTTGATTTTTTTGGTTTTTAGGGTACAATAAAAAACTAACTTCTCAAATTTTCAAAATTAGCATTTCAAGAGTTTGGAAGCGGTCTCGTAAGATGTCTTTAGGAAATAAAAAGCCAAACAGCATTTGATTTATAATAATTTTAAAAAATAAAATGGAATTAAAAGAATATTTGTTAATTATAAAAAAATATCAAAACATTTTTTGGTTTGTTTGGTTAACGATTTGTTTTTTGGGACTGTTTACTTTGGCGGTTCAACCGACAACTTATCGGGGAGAAATGACCCTGTTGGTGGGACGGGAAACAAAAGGAGACAGTCGGAATAAAACGGTTGTCACCGAAAAAGCCGGAAGAGAATTTTTAACTGAAAATAATCAAGCCGGCTCCGGTGATTTCGATTATTACTATCGCTTGGAAGCTAATAAGAGTATTGCTAAAATTTTAGTGGCTTCCTTAAAAGACCGAGCGTTTTTGCGAGAGGTTGCTCTAACTTCCGAAAAAAAGAAAAAATTGTCAGCGGAAGAACGATGGATGTTGCGAAAAATTAAAGGAGAAGTTTTAGGTGCCGGTTATGTTAAAATTACCATTAAAGCCCACCGGAAGGAAAAAATAAAACGATTGGCCGACACCTTAACCGATAAATTAAGCAAAAAAATTGCTTCGGTGGGAGCGAGTGATGAAACTAAAATTATTTTAATTTCCGAACCGCCCTTGGTGGAATTATCTCCCAAACCTTACAAACCGGTGAGCTTGGCGGTATTTTTTGGGGGACTGTTGTTGGCGATATTTATTGTTTTGTTTAAATATTATTGGGATGAAGAAAAGTAAAGCCGATGACAATTCAGCAAAAAAATTAACCATCGGCATTGATGGTCGTTGTTTGTTGGATGAAAATTACACCGGAGTGGGAGAGTATACCATCGCTTTATTGCAAAAACTATTAAAGGATTATCCTGAACATAATTATCTTATTTTTTTGAACAGTTTTAAAAATAGAAATATTCAGAAAAAACTGCTTTGGTTGAGATCCTATGAGAATGTCCGCATAAAACATTATCACTGGCCCAGTAAATTATTGAATTTCAGTTTGTGGTTTTTTCGCTACCCAAAACTGGACAAATTATTGGGTGGAGTGGATATATTTATCGCTCCCAACATTTCTTTTTTGGCGGTTAGCAAAAAAACAAAGTTTATCTTGACGGTACACGACCTGTCTTTTGAAAGGTTTAAAGAAACATTTTCTTGGCGTCGGAGACTGTGGCATTTTATTATCAATCCCAGACAATTGGCCCGAGAAGCCGATGAAATCTGGACAGTTTCCCGGTCTACCAAGTGGGATTTGGAACAGTTGTACAAAGTGAGGAAAGATAAAATCAGAGTTTATCCTATCCTGCAAAGTATGAAAAATTTTCAGCGAAAAAACATTTCAGAAGAAAAAAAGAAAGAGGTGCGGAAAAAATATAATTTACCGAATAGATTTCTTCTTTATTTGGGAACAATTGAGCCGAGAAAAAATATTGTAAAAATAATCAAGGCCTTTGAGTATTTGCGAGAAAATAAGATTTTGGAGCGGAATTGTAAGTTGGTTCTTGCCGGACAATTGGGATGGCGGTATAATGGAATTGTTCGGGCTATCAATTCATCGAAATATTCCACAGATATTAAATTGACCGACTTTGTTGATCCGGCGGATAAACCGTATTTTTATCACTTGGCGACAATTTTCGTATACCCCTCTCTTTTTGAGGGCTTTGGAATTCCGGTGGTGGAGGCGATGGTCAGTGAGACGGCGGTGATTACTTCCAATAATTCTTCTCTGCCGGAAATTGTCGGAGCCGGAGCTTTGATGATTGACCCCGATGATTTAACGGATTTAATTGATGCTTTGGAGTTATTGTTTATAGACAAAAAAATTAGAGAATATTATATAAAAAAAGGGAAAAAACAAGCGGAACAATTGTTGCAAAAATCACGGAAAATAAACTTGTTGGAAACAATCATTTAAGTTAAATGCCGGGCAAATTAAGTGTTATGCAAAAAAATAAAAACACAAACCAAAAGAAGGTGTTTCGGGTGGGAATTGACGCTCGTTTTTTTGGTTTGGAAAACAAGGGCTTGGGCAGATACACTAACGAATTGATTGAAGGATTGGATAAGATTTTACCGGCGGATAGTTCGGCTGAAAAAAATATTGAATATTTTATTTTTTTAAAAAAGGATAAAATAGACAAATACCATCCTCAATCCAAACGGATCAGAAAGGTACCGGCGGATTTTCGGTGGTATTCTTGGTCGGAGCAAATACGGTTTCCTCTTTTATTAAATAAGCATAATTTGGACTTGGTGCATTTCCCTCATTTTAATGTACCGTTTCTTTATCGCAGAAAATTTGTGGTAACCATTCACGATTTGATTTTGTTTCATTATCCCACCCTTAAAAATACCACCTTGTCCAAAATTAAATATCTTATCAAGCTGACAGCGTACCATTTCTTAATTCGTCAAATCGGACATCGAGCAAGTAAAATTATCGCTATTTCCGCCTTTACCAAAAAAGACTTGGTAAAAACTCTCAAGGTTCCGGCTAAAAAGATCGTTGTGGTGTCCGAGGGAGCGGAGTTTGGCGGTAATAAAGCGGAGAAAAGAAAAAAGAAGCGGTGTGATGATATTTTGAAAAAGTATGGTATAATAAAACCGTACCTGTTGTATGTGGGCAATGCCTATCCTCATAAAAATTTGGAAAGATTGTTATTGGCTTTTCAGTCAATTCAAAGAAATTTGCCGAAAGATTATCAACTGGTATTGGTGGGTAAAAAAGATTATTTTTATCAAAGACTAAAAAAATTTATCCGGGAAAGAAAAATCAAAAGAGTGGTAATAACCGATTATATTTCCGATAAAGAATTGACTTGTGTCTATGAACAGGGACGGTTGTTTGTGTTTCCTTCCTTGTATGAAGGATTTGGGCTACCTCCTCTGGAGGCATTGTTGAAAGGGTTGCCGGTAATCAGTTCCGATAAAAGCTCTTTGCCGGAAATTTTGGGAGATAAAGTTATTTATTTCAACCCCGAACGAACGAAAGAGATTGAACGGGCATTAGGTAAGGTTTTGCAAAATCCGGAAAAGGGCATTTATTTATCCGAAGCGGAAAAAAGAGCATTGAGAAATAAATATAGTTGGGAAAAAATGGTTAAAGAATTGGAAAATATTTATCAACAACAACTTAACGAACAACTTAACGATTGAAAATTTGAGAGGAAATTTTAATTTTTATTGTCAAAATCAAAAGTATTTAGCGTAAAGAAGTTAAGGGAATGTCCAAACAAAAATTACCAAAACGAAATATAATACCAAATACCGCTGACATAGCCCCTCCCACCAAAGGTGGTCATTTTGGCATTCAAGGCAAACAATCCTCGTCTTTTGGCACTAAACCAAATTCCGATCAAAAAGGTGGCTCCGGAGTGTCGGTGGCGGATATTTCGGTAAAAAAAGAAGGGAGAATTGAAAGTGGAAATATTGAACAAGAAAGATTGGCGGAAAAAACCATCATTCCCGAAGGTACGGATGAATTAGCTCGGAACATTAGTTCGCCGAACTTACAACCGAGAATAATATCTTTTAATCATGCTCAATATGTTAATGAAGAAATTTTTGAGAAAAACGGAAAAGACAAAACGACCGCCGGTTTAAACCGGTTGAACGAAGCAAGCCATTTACAAAAAGGGATAGTTGGTGGAAGTTATTCTCATTATTCACCCGGTAAGGTAAATGAGGGTTATTCTGCAACAGGTGAGGTGGGGAGTAATTATTCGGTAAGCAGTGAACAAGAATTGGGATTTTATAACAATAAAGAAGAGGTGGCGGAAGAAAAACTGTCCACATTTTTTGGAGAGAGAAGATCTTCCTCCAAATACTTGGACAAAAGTGAAAAAGTTGTCCGAGGAGAAGAAGCGGAGCGGAAAGTGGTGGATCAAGAATTTAAACAAAGGTGGCACAGTCGGGTTTCGCCGGAGAAAAATAATTTATTTAGTCAAAATCAAGTCAGTGAAAACAATCGGCCGGAGGATAATCCGATCGGATTAAGCGTTGGAGAAAAGGAAGAGCCAAACGCCGAGCGGAAAGGAAAAATTTTTGCCGGAAAAAAGAAAATCAAACAACCTCTGGGGGGATTTGCTCTGGCTACCTTGACCACAGTTTTTGTTTTTGGTTTAATGGGGTGGGCGTTTTTCGGTTTACAATCTAAAGAGGAAATTGAAGTCAGAGGAGTGCAGGCGATAAATTATCTAAGTGAGGCCAAAGTTAATTTGGAAAACAAGGATTTTGCCGCCGCTTCCACTAACTTATTGTCCGCTAAAAATGAATTTACCGAAGCTCAACGACAGCTGGATAAGTTGGGCGGAAAATCTTTAAATATTTTTAAACATTTGCCCGGTTTATCCAAAGTTAGCAGTGGGAAAAGCGTGGTTGATTTGGGAGAGGATTTAACGGAGGCGGTTTATGAATTGTCACAAATATC
The DNA here is from genome assembly GCA_964406325.1 of uncultured Bdellovibrionales bacterium. GTDB lineage: Bacteria > Patescibacteriota > Minisyncoccia > Moranbacterales > DUUL01 > S145-42. The sequence continues at coordinate 13,106 of CAYORE010000031.1, forward strand.
AAAGTTATTGGAAGGAGTGTCCGGCTTTTTGCCATCGGAAGCGAAAGAGACATCCGGCAGTCCGGGGGAAAATACTTCTTTAGTGAAAGTTTTAAACGAGGCTAATAAACACATTAAAGTTGCTCGCCAATCTCTATTGGATGCCGAAAAGGTTAGTCGGGATATTAAGATTGAAGATCTTCCCGAAGAGTATCGTGGTAAAATCAAAACCATTAAAGAATTATTGCCTTTGGTAAACAAGGCCTTGGATGACAGCGATGATTTCGTTAATATTTTTTTAGAATTGTTTGGAGCTAACGGTCCCAGGAGATACTTGCTTGTTTTTGAAAATAATCAAGAAATGCGAGCGACGGGAGGGTTTATCGGTAGTTACGGTTTGTTGAAAACGGCCAATGGCAAAATTCAAGATTTGAAAATTGAAGGTATTTATAATCCGGATGGACAATTAAAAATAAATGTTGTTCCTCCCCGCCCAATTCAAAAAATATCCGCCACTTGGTCAACCCATGACGCCAACTGGTGGCCGGATTTTCCCAAGTCGGCACGAAAGATAGCTTGGTTTTACGAAAAAACCGGAGGACCGACGGTGGACGGAGTAGTTGCGATTACACCAGTGGTTTTGCAAAAAATGCTGACCATAACCGGACCGATTGATATGCCCGAGTATAATAAAATAATAACCGATAAAAATTTTATTCAAGCGATTCAACAAGAGGTGGAAGTTGACTATGATAAAGAGGAGAACAAACCGAAAAAAATATTGGCGGATTTAACCCCAAAGTTATTTGATAAGTTTCTTGATTTTAAAAATCCTCGTCAAATCGGGCGGGCGATTAAAGTTATAACCGATTCTCTGAATGAGAAGCATATTCTGATTAATTTTAACAATCCGAAAATTGACAAGATGGTTAAAAAACAAGGCTGGGGAGGAGAAATTTTAGAAACCGACGGAGATTATTTGGCGGTGATCAACAGTAATATTAACGGTTATAAAACAGATGGGGTAATTAAAGAAGTCATTGAGCATAAAGCGGAAATTAAAAGTGACGGAACCATAATAGACACAGTGGTTATCACCAGAAAACACAATGGTGGACAAACAGAGTACGAATGGTGGAATAAAGTCAATTCCGATTATTTGCGAGTGTATGTTCCGCAAGGCAGTAAGTTGTTGGAGGTAAGCGGACAGACCAGAGAGTTTAACGAAGAACGATTGGCTTATGATAAACTTGGTTTTCAGAGAGATGGGGATGTGGAGAGAGAGGAGAAATCCATAAGAGTTGATCCCGATTCCGGAACAAGAATTTATGAAGAAAACGGTAAAACCGTTTTTGCCAACTGGGTTTATGTTTCCCCTCAAGAACAGGTAGTACTCACTTATAAATACGAATTACCTTTCAAAGTAAAAATAGATCGGGAAAATAAAGATACTTATTCTTTCTTAATGCAAAAACAGGCCGGAGCGGTTAATTCCAGATTGATTTCCAAAATTGAATTTCCTTTCCGTTGGCGAATTCATTGGTTGGAGCCTCAAGGAATGAGTTTGGACAAAGAACGCAATATTTTATCTTACAAAAGTGGTTTGGACAGAGATGTTTTTCTGGGAGTGGTTTTTAAAGAAAAATGATTTCATCACGAATAGATTTCCTTCGATAAATTCCCTTTTGATGGCTATAGAGGGTGATTTATACAAAATTGCAAACCACCCCTTGACATTATTTTAAAGTAGTGTATTATAATAAAAGACTAAAGAATATTTAAATCATCTGAATTTAGAGAAGGTGGAGCTTAGGCTGTTATTCAGGACCTAGGACCGCATTGCTGGCTGGCAACCTTCGTTTTTTTGTTTGTCAAAAATTTTGTCAATCAAAAAAACTTTTAGATGAAATGGTTGTTTTCGTCAAGTAATTTGATTTCAATAAATTGTCAACTATGCCTGCTAAAGAAATTGTAAAATTGGAAGGAGAAGTTGTTGAGCTATTGCCCAGTACAATGTTTAAAGTAAAATTGGAAAACGGGCATGTGGTTTTGGCTCATATTTCCGGAAAGATGAGAATTAATTTTATTAAATTAATGCCCGGAGATAAAGTGGAGATAGAAATGAGTCCCTATGATTTGTCTAAGGGGAGAATTACTCGCAGACTCTAATTATCACAATAGAGCTTCAGAAAATATATTGATTATCTAATGTAATTAAATTAAATAAGATGAAAGTTCAAGCTTCAGTTAAAAAAAGGTGTGACAAATGTAAAATCGTGCGTCGTCGGGGACGGGTGTATGTTATTTGCTTTAATCCGCGACACAAACAAAGACAAGGGTAATAATTAAATTTATTAAAATAAATGGCAGTTAGAATTTCAGGAGTTAATATTCCGGAAGACAAAAGAATTGAAATCGCTTTAACTTATATCTATGGTATAGGGAGAAGCACCGCCAATAAAATTTTGGAAAAAGTTGGCATTGATAAGGATACCAGAACCAATAAAATATCTTCCGATGATATTATAAAATTGAGAAATGAAATTGAAAGTAATTATGTATTGGAAGGTGAGTTGAAGAGACAAGTGATGATGAATATTAAAAGATTGAAAGATATCGGTTCTTACAGAGGATTGCGACACAGTAGAGGATTGCCCGTTAGAGGCCAGAGAACCAAAACAAACACTAGAACGGTTAGGGGTAATAAAAGAGTTACAATGGGAAGTGGTCGTCGGAGTATTGAGAAAAAGTAATATTTATTTAATTTAATTAAGTTATGAGCGAAAATAAGACAACTACCGATACTGAGGAAAAGGACGGGGCTACAAAAACCGCAACAGAAGCGGATGATAAAAAAAATCCCCAAAACAATCCTCAAGCAACGGTGACAAAAGATAATAATGAGGACAACAAGATTGCCAATTTGAAAGATGCCGAGAGCACTGAAAAAGACGGTGCTGACGGAGAGGTGCCGGTAAAAAAGAAGAAAAAGCGAAAAGTTCGTCGTCAAGTAAGAAGAGGGCGGGCTTACATCAAGTCTTCCTATAACAATACTTTGGTTTTATTTACCGATATGCATGGCAATTCTTTGGCCTGGTCTTCCGCCGGATTGTTGGGATTTAAAGGAGCTAAAAAAGCCACAACTTATGCCGCTAACCAGGTGGCTTTGGATGCTGACGAAAAGGTGCAAAAATACGGATTGAAAGATATTGAAGTGTTTGTGCGGGGAGTTGGCAGTGGTCGAGATGCGGCTTTACGCGCTCTTGTCCAGAAGGGATATAATTTGTTGTCAATCAAGGATGTTACTCCTATACCACACAACGGTTGTCGTCCCCGAAAACCGAGAAGAGTATAATTTAGATTTATAAGATTTATTTAAAACAATGGCTAAGATTTTATCATCAAAATGTAAACTTTGCAGAAGAGCGGGTGAAAAACTTTTTTTGAAAGGCGATCGGTGCTCCAGTCCAAAATGTGCTATGGTTCGTAAGGCCTATGCCCCGGGAGCTCATGGTAATGCTGATGGACGACGACGAGGATTGTCGGAGTATGGTAAGCAGTTGGCGGAAAAGCAAAAATTGAAAAGAATTTATGGTATTTCCGAGAAACAGCTTCGTCGACATTTGGCGATTGCCAAAAAGAAAAGTGGCGTCTTGGGGGATAACCTTTTATTAACTTTGGAGTCACGATTAGACAATATTATTTATAGATTGGGAGTGGCTCAGAGTCGCTCTCAAGCCAGACAGTTGGTTTCTCATAGTTTATTTACGGTTAATGGTAAGCCCTTAAACATACCTTCGGCTACGGTAAGGGTAGGAGATGTAATTAAGGTTAAGGAAACCAAGTTGGAGAAGAATTTTATAAAAGAGGTTAAGGCGGTTTTAAAGAAAAATTCTCTCAATGCCAAATGGCTTGATTTTGATGCCGGTAAATTGGAGGGGAAGGTATTGGCTAAACCGAGCAAGGATGAAATCGGAGTTAATGTGGATGTGGCAATGGTTATAGAGTTTTATTCCAGATAATCAAAGTGATTTCAAATTTATTTCACTATTTTTAAACAATTTATTTTTTAAATAAATTTTTAGGAGGGATCTCCAAAAAAGAGATTGTTCCCAAGCATAAATATTAACATTTTACGCAGATGTTTTCAATTTCTTTACCAAAAAGCCCTATTTACAAGGAGCTTGACGAAAAAAGCGGACAATTAATTATAGAAGAATGTTTTCCTCGCTACGGAGCGACTCTGGGGAATTCATTAAGAAGAGTATTATTATCATCTTTAGAGGGCAATGCCATAGTGTCTGCGAAAATAAAAGGTGTTACTCACGAGTTTTCCGCCATTGATGGAATAGTTGAGGATGTTGTTCAAATCATCTTAAATTTAAAAGCGGTAAGGTTTAAATTGGAAGGAGTTGATGAGGCGACAGCTTTTTTGAAAGTTAAAGGAAAGAAAAAGGTTACAGCAAAAGATTTTGAAACAACTTCCGAGTTGGAAGTGGTTACTCCAGATGCTCATATTGCTACCATTACCAACAGTGGTACGACTCTGGATTTGGAAATTAAAGTAAAAAAAGGATTGGGTTATGTACCGGTGGAACAAAGAGATGATGAAAAAGAAATTGGAACCATAGCGGTAGATGCTATTTACAATCCGGTCAAAAGAGTTAATTTTACGGTGGAAAATATGCGAGTTGGAAAGCGAACCGATTACGAAAGGGTTATTTTGGATATTGTTACCGACGGTAGTATTAGCCCTCAAGAGGCCTACCAAAAGGCAGTGGAGATTTTAATGTCTCAATTTAATGCCATTGCCACTATCGGCGAGGAAGATGATGTGAAAAAAGAAGAAGTTGCCAAATCGGCAGATAAGAAAGAAGAGGATAAGCAGGAAGAAGAGTCCGTCAAGGACGATTCTGTTCAAGAGCAAGTTGCCAAAACGGTTGCCGACTTGAATTTACCAACCAGAACCCTTAGTGTGTTGGAGGACAATAAAATTACTACTATTAAACAAATTGAAAAAATGACAGAAGATGATTTGTTGAATTTGGAAGGTATGGGAGAAAAGGGGGTAAAGGAAATCAGAAAAGCCATTGGAGCTTTGGGAATAATTTTAAAAGCAAAAGAATAATCGGTATAAATTTTTAGGACCATGAGAAAAAGGATTCAAGGAAGAACATTATCAAGAAATGTTACTCAGCGCAAAGCTTTATTGCGAACAATGTTGGTTAGTTTGGTTAAATTTGGCAGTATTAAGACTACCTTGGCCAAAGCCAAAGAGTTAAAACCTTTCGCCGAAAGGATGACAACTAGAGCTAAGAAGGCGAATATCGGAGAGGGCAATAGTCGAATGATTACCTTGCGACAATTAAAAAAGGATTTACCGGAAGAAACAGCCAAGGAATTAATTGAAGTAGCCAAAAAACATCAAGAGAGAAAAGGGGGATATTTACGAATTATTAAATTACCGACCAGAAAAAGTGATACGGCTGAAATGGCGATTTTACAATGGGTAGAAGAATTAAAAGAGATAGATCGAAAAAAAGAGATGACGGAAAAGAAAGAGGTTGAAAATGAGAAAAAAGATAAAACTAAGGCAAAAAAGACTGAGAAAAAAGCGACAACCAAGAAGTAATTCAAATAATTAAGAAGTAGTTTTTAAATACAATGAGTGAGAAAAGCAAAAAACCGGAATATGTTATTTTTGATGCTCAGGGAAAAATTTTGGGCAGACTGGCGGTAGAGATAGCGGCTGTTTTGTCCGGCAAAAAGAAAGTTGACTATACTCCGAATGTGGGCGGATCCGATTGGGCGATTGTTATCAATGCCGACAAAGTAAGATTGTCCGGAGCAAAGGCCAAGAAAAAAATTTATTGGAAGCATTCCGGATATCCCGGTGGGATAAAATCAATTTCTTTTGCCGATTTGGTAAAAAAAGATTCACGAAAAGTAATTGAATTGGCTGTTAAAGGCATGCTACCGAAAAATAAATTGTCTGCTCGCGCTTTAAAAAGATTGCGAGTGTACAAAGATGAAAAACACGATTTTGGAAATAGAGTTGTTTCTAAATAATATTTTTAACTTTAATTAAAATATGAGTAGTAAAAAAGAACAGTATTATGAAGGCGTTGGTAGACGAAAAGCGGCTGTGGCTCGAGTTAGAATAACCAAGGTGGATAAAAAAACCGATACCCTGATTAATGATAAGGTTTTAAAGGATTTTTTTAATACGGAGGAGTTGATAAGTACCGTACTTGCCCCTTTGGAAGCAACAAGTATGATGAATGAATTTGCCGTTTCCATTAAAGTTAATGGTGGGGGACAAAGAGGACAAGCAGAGGCCTCCCAGCTCGGTCTGTCCAGAGCATTGGTAAAGTTTAATGCTGACTTCCAAAGAACTTTAAAGGATCTTGACTATCTTAAAAGAGATCCTCGTCAAAAAGAGCGAAAAAAACCGGGAAAGAAAAAAGCTCGGAAATCTCCACAATGGAGCAAGCGATAGAGGAGTGATTTCAAAAATATTTTTTCTATTTTTAAAACTTCGCCTACCGGCGAAGTTTTTATTTAGCGATTACAATCAAATTTTAATTTCAACTACCCGGATTCTTGACCGGCGAATACTGGTCTAATTGGTCGGCAAATGCCAATCTCAATCGGCAGACACCACTTGTTGCAAAGTGTCTAAATATTTTTCTCCAATTCTTTCCCAAGTAAAATTATCCAAAGTGTATTCTTTGGCTTTTTTAACGAAAGGTTGTTTGTCAAAAGTCGGTGATAAAACTTCTTCTATTTTATTTTTCCAAGCGGAAACATCTTCCGCTTTCACCAGAAAACCGTTCACCCCATTCTTAATTGCATCTTTTAATCCTTGAAGATCTGCGGAAATCACCGGTCGCTCGCAAACAACCGCTTCCAAAACATTTAAACCGAACCCTTCCATTGAACCGGGAATTTCAATGTTTGGTGAAATGTACAAATCAACGGTATTAAATAAAATATTCATTTCTTTTTGAGGAATATTTGGAAATAAAACAACTCTGTCTGCTAAATTCTTTTCCCGAATGTATTTTTGACAGAGAGTGTAATTTTCCTTGTCACCAATTGCTTTCGGATTATGTCCCCCGGCACCGACCAAAATGTAGTTTGTTGGCAATAGGGGCATTACTTCCTTAATAAACCAGTGTAGTCCCTTGTGAGGCACAAAACGACCGGCTCGTAAAAGTATTTTTTTATTTTGAAAATAAGTAGCATCCTTTCCTGTTTTTTTTGCCAATAAATTTTCCAAATCTTGACGAGAGGAGGGTTGATAAACTTTTTTAATATTAACACCATTGGGAATGAAAACACATTTTTTTCGCGGGATGCCTGCCTTTACCGCTTCCTCAATGGTGTGATTACCAACCATAATTAGTTTGTCCAAGTTTTTTAAAGCGGGAATATTGAAAAAGCGATAAAGTTTACCAAAAAAAGTTTTTTGTTGAGCATAGGTGATATCCAAGCCGTGAATAACACTGACAAATTTTTGCCGTTTATAGAATAATTGAAAAAACTCTCCCACCGGTGCCAAAACTCCGTCACCGAAAAGAATTAAATCATATTTTGGTAAGAGAAAAGGGAGTTGCCAAAAAAGACGAAATAAAAAAAACGGTAAATTTTTTTTACCTTTCTTATTGGCAATGATTTTGGTAGGGGTCAATCTTTTTAATATTTCTCCCAAACTGTAATTCTGATCTTCAATCCCGCCATGAATGGGCGGGTAAGCTCGGGAAATGAATAAAATTTTTATTTCTTTTTTGGCCATAGCGAAATTTAAAAACAAATAATCTGACAATATTATTTAAAGGTTGATTTCTTTTATCGCTTACATTTATACTTCTAATTTCGTATGCTCCTTTTTCCATCTTCGTAAGCGATCCTGATAAATAAGTTCCTCGCTGATTTGTCGATTAGTCTTGGTCATATCCGCCAAAAGAGCAAAGACGATAAATTGTAAACCGACTAAGAAAAAAGCGATAGACACCAAAAGGTGATTGCGGTAGGGACTGATTTGTAATCCCGGAAGATATAAGTACAAAAAGATTCCGAAAAAAACAAAGGAAAAGAATATTAGGATTAAACCGGGTACACCAAAAAATTTCATCGGACGAACATCTCGAACAGCTCGAATTATTATTTTGGAACTATTATTAACAAAGGACCAAATACTTTTAACAATTCGCGATTGGCGTTCGTCAAAATACTTGACGGTTACCGGAACCCAAAGTAATTTCAATTTTTTTCCGATAGCGTCAATGATGGTTTCTTGGGTGTAGGTAAATCCGGTTACTTTATTTAATCTTAACAAGGCCTCTTTACTATGAGCCCGAAAACCGCAAGTTAAATCATGAATATCCGTATTTAGAAACACCCCGACAATTTTTGCCGCCAAACGATTTAATAAATTTTTCAAAAAGGGAATACCATCGGCACTACCTTTGTTAAAACGATCTCCAATGGTAATATCCGCCTCACCGCTCAAAATCGGAGCAAGCATTTCCGGAATCTGTTGAGAATCAAATTGGCCGTCAGCATCAATGTTTACCATAATATCCGCACCGTGATTTATCGCACTTTCCACAGCGGTATTGAAAGTGGCTCCCAAGCGCCTGTTTGTTTCGTGAGAAATGACTATATCGGCACCGGCCTCTTTGGCTACTTGAGCGGTTTGGTCTTTGGATCCGTCGTCAATAACCTGAATTAAAACCTGATCAATACCGGCAAATTGACGAGGCATTTGTTTAATTGTTTTGCCAACCACCTCTTCTTCGTTGTAGGCCGGAATATTTATAATTAGTTTTTTCATTGATTAAAAATAAAATTTATTATTTTCCTATCTGCCAATTCCTTTGTACAAAATACCTTGAGCCAAAATATCTTCTTTGTCTAAAGTATTGACTCCGTCAACAACAACTTTAATGTCATATTTTTTCAAAAGCTCTCCATTGAGAACATTCTCAAATTCTTGATGATTTGTTACATATATTAACGCCTCCGCTTGTTCTAAAATATCTTCCAAAGCATTAACATCGGATTTTTCCGGAAGATGTGGATCATAAGAAATAATTTCCGCCTTGTGTTTATTTAATTCCGCCACAATTTGATAGTAGGGAGACTCTCGGTCATCATCAATGTTGGGCTTGTAGGCAATTCCCAATAATCCAACCTTGGTTCCGTTGAGAGGCATTTTTACTTCATTTAATTTATCCTGCAAAAGCTCCACCGTATAAGCCGGCATAGAATTGTTGATTGCCCGAGAAGTCCTTAGGAATTTATGATCAAAACCGGCTTGCTTGGCGCGTTCAATCAGATAGTAAGGGTCAACGGGAATACAATGTCCCCCAATTCCTCGTCCGGGATAGTGAGGAAGAAAGGCGAAGGGTTTGGTAGCCGCTCCATCAATAACATCTTTAACATCAATATTCATCGCATCAAAAGACTTGGCCAATTCATTCACAAAAGCAATATTAATATCACGGAAAGAATTTTCCACCACCTTGCAAGCTTCCGCTTCCCGAATATGTTTCATTGGTTTAATTTCACCATCAATAATACTCTCATAAAAAGAAACGGCCTTTTCCAATCCTTTCTCAGTGAATGCTCCCACTACTCGAGGAATATTGGTTACATTCCATTTTGGGTCGCCGGGATTAATTCGTTCCGGACAATGGGCGATAAAAACATCTTCGCCTATTTTGTAGCCGGCTTTTTCAAAAATCGGCTTAATCACTTCTTCGCTGACTCCGGGATTAACCGTTGACTCCAGAACTACTAATGCTCCCGGCTTTAAATTTTCCGCTACGCTTTCTGAAGCGCCGCGAACCGGTTTTAAATCCGGATTGTGTAGAGCGTCCACCGGAGTAGGCACGCAAATTAAAATAATATCACATTCTTTTAAGCGTGAGGTGTCCGTAGTGGCTTCTACGGGATGTTTCGGTAAATTCTCTTCCAAATAATCATCTTCAAAAGGAGACTTCCCGGAGTTGATAATCTCCGCTTTTTCGGCGGTTCTTTCAAATCCCAATACCGAATAGCCTTTTTCTTTGGCACGAACAGCCAGGGGAAGTCCGACATATCCCAAGCCGACAACTCCCACGACAATCTCTTTTCGTTTTTCAGGTGTAAACATTTTTTTAATTAAAAATTAACGATGTTAAAATAAAAATAGAAGATAAAAATATTTAAAAAAACAACTTTAAAACAACTATTTAACGATTTGATTATAGCACATATCTTGGCAAAAAACAATCATTGGCATCATCGGATGAAAATATTCAGCAAATTCTGAACAAGGTGAAAAATATCGCGAGCATTGTTTTGTTAAATTAAACAAAAGGTGTATAATAATAACGCAAAGTTTTTATTATGGTGATATTGAAAATTGAAAGAAAAAATTTATCGGGAGCGTATTTAACAAAAAGGTAATCGCCTTAGACAGTTTGTAAAGACGGTTTGTGAAAGAGTGTTGTTTGCTGAATTTAAAAAAATCAAGGTGTTTAAAATATAATTTATACAAAATGAAAAAAAATAAATATGAAATAATTATTCACGGCAGAGGGGGACAAGGAGCCAAGACTACGGCGGAAATTTTAGCTCAAGCCGGATTAAAGGCCGGTAAATTTGTCCAAGCTTTTCCCGAATTCGGACCGGAACGAAGTGGCGCTCCTTTGCGCACTTTTGTCCGTTTGGCCAATCAGTTTATTCGTTCTCACGAACCTATCGTTTCTCCGGATGCCGTTTTAATTTTGGATGATGGTCTTTTAAATACCGCCAAGGTAAATGAAAATATTCATTTGGCTAAAATAATTATCGTTAACACAAATAAAAGCGAGGAGGAATTAAGAGAAGAATTGAATAAAAATGAATTATTTAAGCGGGAGTTCTCCGGTAAAATTGTGCCGATAGATGCCGGCGGGATTGCTCAAAAAATTATCGGACAAAACAGACCGAATACGGTCATTTTGGGAAAGTTTGCTCAAGATAATAAAATAGTGTCGGTAAAAGATGTGGTAGAAGCTTTTGAAAAAAAATATATCAAAAAGATTGGAGTGGAAATGACGGCGAAAAATGTAAAGGCGATTAAGACTGCCGGGAATATATAATTTTGAAAATTTTACACATCCGTCTGAATTGAAAATAAGAATTTATTGATTAATAATTAATTCCGCAAAAAACAAATGAATTGTCGGAAGATGATTTATTAAATATTAAAAATATGAAACAAATAATTAAAAATGATAAAAAAAAATATCCTCGAACCGGAGATTGGAAATCAAAGTTACCGATAGTGTCCGACAAATGCACCGCTTGCGGTACTTGTATTCGCCATTGTCCGGAGGCAACTATGTTTATGGGAAAAATCGGTGGCAAGAAACGAGCGGGAGTGAAGTATGATTTTTGTAAGGGTTGTGGGATTTGTGCGGAAGTTTGTCCGGTGAAGGCAATTGAAATGAAAGAATTGTAAATTAACAAAAGTTTACCTCGTCGGATGACTGAGGTTGAATATTGACAGTGAAATATTAATTTTAAATGAGTTATATGAAAAAAGAGAATAAAATACAAAATGCCAACATAGCTTTAACCGGCGGATACGCTCTCGGTGAAGCTCTTCGGCAAATAAATCCGGATGTGATGGCTGTTTATCCCATCACTCCGCAAACACCGATAATTGAATCATTTTCCAAAAAAGTGGCGGATGGCTTAGCGAATACGGAAATAATTCAAGTGGAATCGGAACACAGTGCCATGAGTGCTTGCATTGGTGCTTCCGCTTCGGGAGCCAGAACGATAACTGCCTCCAGTTCCCAAGGGATTATGTATATGATGGAGGTTATTCCGGTAGCGTCCGCAATGCGTTTGCCGATTGTAATGATAGTGGCCAACCGAGCGATTTCCGGAATGATTAATATTCATAATGATCATTCGGATGCGATGGCTATGAGAGATTTTGGTTGGGTGCAGATTTTTTCCGAAACGGTACAAGAGGCCTATGATGATGTTTTTATCGCTTTGAAAATTGCCGAAAAAGCAAAGTTACCGGTTGCTCCGAATTTGGATGGATTTTTTATTACCCATAGTGTGGAAAATGTAAATTTATTATCCGATGAGGCGGTTAAAAAATTTGTCGGAGAGTACCGACCGGAAAAACACTTGTTTGATTTTAGTAATCCGGTTACCTATGGAGCATTGGCTTTGCCGGATAGTTATATGGATATCCGCTTGGAATTGAATGAGGCCATGGAAGCGGTTCCGAATATTTTTCAAGAAGTAACGAAAGAATTTGCAAAAATTTCCAAACGACGGTATGATTTTATTGAAGAGTATCAAACGGAAGATGCGGATAAAGTTGTAGTGGCTATGGGTTCCGTTGCCGGCACAATCAAGGATGCCGTTGATAATTTACGGGAACAGGGTGAAAAAGTCGGTTTGGTGAAAATAAAATTATTCCGTCCGTTTCCTTATGAGATAGTTGGGCGGGCCTTGAAAAATGCTCGGGAAATAATTGTGATGGATAAAAATTTATCTTTGGGAGCCGGGCAGGTTCTGGAAAATGATATTATTCAATCAATCGGTTCCGACGAACGAGTGCGAAGTGTTATTTACGGATTGGGAGGGAGAGAGATATTTGTACAAGAGATAGAAGAGATGATTATTAATGATTAATTATAAATTATAACAAAAATTAAAAATTTATAAAACTTGTAAGGCTGGAAATAATTTTAACCGAGTATTTGCCAATCAAAAATTTTAAATTTTAAATTTTGAAATCAATTTAAAATGATTGCTTTATTAAATTAATAATATGTCAGAAAACATTATCGGAAAAAGATAGACTTAAATTATAATTTTGTAAATTGAGCATTGAATTAAAATTTAAAATTTATAATTTAAAATTAAAATTGGGTATTTGTCGCACATATCCATAGTTTTTCTCCGGTGTAACAATTGGTCGACCGACCTCCGGTTGATAAGTAAATAATTAATTTAAAAATTAAACCAATGAATAAATTAAAATTTAAAGCCATAATTTCCAGTTTATTGTTGATTACTTTTGTGGTAGTCGCTATAACAGGCGTCGGATTATGGCTGGTACCGAAAGGTCCGGCAACAAATTTGGCTGATTGGAAATTTCTGGGAATCTTCGGAAAACATCAGCTGGAGAGATTGCATACCATCGGGGGCTTCTTGATGATTGTTTTGATTATTGTACATTTATTTTCCAATTGGAAAATATTTATGGGAGAATTAAAAGTTTTATTTGGAATTAAAAAAAATAAATGAACGAAGTAGGAAGAGGTGAAGTAGGGGATAATAAGTACAGAGAGAATAGGGCTTACTGCAAAAAAGTGATGGAAGGTTGGTATTTGGCAGATGGCGGATACAATAGTGATACGATGAGTGAAAGTAATAGATATCTTGCGGATGAATTAATGAGAGAATTGAGTGATTTGGGTGAGTTAATGACTGCCCGAGGAGTTTCCCAAAATAAATCAATAAATATTCTGGATATTGGGGCGGGAGCGCAGGTATTTGAGAGATATTTTTTTGATAAACTTGGAGAAACATATAAAAGGTGGGGAATATTTAATAATAAAATTGGCCGAAAGATAGTGATGGTTCCTTTGGATATTATAGAAGTTGATAAAGTACTTATTCCCGAAGAGAGAAGCGCGTATACTGTTCAAGGTGATATCACAGAAGGACCTTTTAAAGATGGTACATTTGAAATAATTATATCCAATGCAACAATAAGTATACTGCCGGCAAGAGAATTCTTAACGGAAATATACAGAATATTAAAACCGGGAGGAGTTGTTTTATTTCATTTTTATCCATTTGATAAAATTATTTCGGAATTAAAACTGTCGGACAGTTTAGCTAAGGGAAATATTGAGGAGATAAAAGAGCGATTTGTTAATTATGGTTTTATTAAAGTTGAATTGGAAGAGGAGGTAACCCGGGAGAATCAATGGTTAAAATTGAGGGCGGAAAAACCACTGAGTCAAAAATAGATCCCATAAATATTTTTTGAAAAAATAATGTTTTAAAAAGTATAGACAAATGAACAAGATTTCCAAAAAATTTATAATCGCCACCGGAATTCTTATCGCCGGATCAATAATATCAATCTGGGTTTTTTGGCAAAACATTTTGTTGTTGACTGTGATTTTAGCGGGCTTGGCCGTTATGGAGTTATTGGTTATCGGGAGTAAGAAATTATTACTGGCATATTTTTTGATTCTGTTGGGAGGAGTAACTACGGAAATCGTTGCTATTTATTTGGGCGCTTGGCAATACACCAAATCATCATTTTTAGGTATACCCCTTTGGCTTTTGCCGGCTTGGGGTAACGCCGGAATTATCAGTATTTGTATTTATAAATTTTTAGATAAAATAAAACAATGACAATATCGGAAGGAAAAATGGGGGGAGGTAATCCATTAGAAGGAAATGTAAATGTAGCAGAACTTTTTAAGGAAAGAAAAAATCATAAAAGACTGGCTGAGCTGGACGGATGGGAGAAGGTGACAAGAGGTGTGGATGATCTAAAAGAAGCAATAGATGCTCAGCAACATGCCACCGTTTTACAAACGGCTATTACCAAAAAAAGGGGAATGATAAATCCAAGCATAATTCGGGAATGGTTAAAGTGGAAACAATTACATAAAGTTGGTGAATATTTGAATCAAGGTTTGAATAGAGAAGTTTTTAGAAAAAGGGGAGAGAGGGAAACGGTAATACCGGTGGAAATACCTGTGAAGAGCATTGAAATACTAAAAGAGATGATTGGAACGGAGGAGGAATTAAAAAAAGCGGTTGGCTATTCCCCGTTTAAAATCTTTAACATTGCCGGCAATGAAGAAGATGGGGCGGTGGAGGTAGCTTGTAGTTTGCCGGGGATTACTTTAGCAGAATATGAAGAAATGGGAATCGGAATTAGCGAAAGACTTATTGAAAGATTGAAAAATCATATCTCAAAAACAATAGTAAGGTGCGTATCCGGTAATAGTAACAAGAATACCATGGACATAAGAGGTAATATTGCTCGGTTTCTAAGCAATAATCAAAATTATTATTTGGAGTGGCCGGAGATAGATATAGTCGATGGAAAGGAGCTTGATTTTACAAAACATCCCAAGCTCTATATAAATATCGCAAATTTAAAAGATAATTAAATGAAATTAAAACAAAGCATAATTAAAGCGGGGAAAAGTTGGCGACAAATGATTCCGATTTTAATCGGAGTTTTGCTGTTGGCAAATTTATTAAATGAAGTTTTTCAAAAATATTATGCCGTAATATTTACAGGCAATTATTTAAAAGATACTTTTATCGGAGCTCTGGTGGGCAGTTTCTCTTTTGGTATGGCTTTAACCAGTTATGTTATTGGAGGGGAGTTTTTACAGAAAGGGGTGAGTTTGCTGGCGGTAACGGC
>CAYORE010000032.1:0-6866 GCA_964406325.1 uncultured Bdellovibrionales bacterium
AGCGAGTAAATTTTTTATAAAAGTTTAATAAAATTATTATGAACAAAGAAAAAACAGTCATTGGTATTACCGGTAATATTGGCTCCGGTAAAGGAACGGTTACGGAGTATTTGACTCAAAAGTATGAGGCCGGTACGGTGGCTTACACCAATATTCTTAAGGATATTTTAGAGCGATTACATTTGGCGAACGAGCGAAAAAATTTGGCCGATTTGGCAGAGAGTTTGCGAAATACTTTTGGGGCGGATATTTTATCCAGGGTTTTGGAAAAAGATATTCAAAATAAAGATGGTGAAATTATTGTCTTTGACGGCATCAGAAAAAAAGCGGAATTGGATTATTTTAAAAATAAAATTGACAATTTTTTCTTTGTTTTTGTTGATGTGCCGATAGAAATTGCCTATAAACGGTTGAATAAGCGAGGAGAAAAAACTGATGATTTAACAAAAACTTTTGCTGAATTTCAAAAGGATCAGTTGCGACCGGCGGACAAAGATGTTCCCGGTTTGAAAAGATATGCCGACTTTGTGATTGACAATAGCGAATCATTAGAAAAAACTTTTGAACAAATTGATGAAATGATGGTAACAATAAGAAGGAGAGGTTGATTTTTGAGAAGTTTAATGTTAAATTTAAAAAGTAAATGTTTAAGGTAAATTAATGAATAAAAATAATTCTAATGATAAAAAGGAGTTCGAAATAACCGTAGATTCCAATATTATGGAGGTGTTAGAAAAATTTCCCCGAGCGGCGGAAATTTTTGCTGAATATGGATTGCCGTGTGCCGGATGTGTGGCGGCCAGTTATGAAAGACTGTCTGACATCGTGGGAGAATTTGGGGTTGACGGAGAGGAGTTGGTAAGGGCGATAAAAAATTCCGTTGAAAAATAAAAATAAAAATATTGATAATGATAGGTTGATTTGCCGAGGATAGAAGGGTGTTTTTTTGGTGAATTTTTGGGTTTTAAGAAATTTGGATTTTTGTTTTTGCAGGTGGGGGATTATTTTGTTTACGGACAAGTTAAAAAAGAAGTCCGAAGGCGGTTTTATTAGAATGAAAAAATGTAATTGGGAAAGTCGGGGAGGATAAATTGGAAATTGAAATTAATTTTAAGATAGGGGGTTATGATTAAAAAGTTTACAAATAATTTTACAAAAGGAGAAAAGATATCCGAATCAATCACTCGTTCGGCGATGTTGATTGCCACCATGGGAATAGCCAGTCGTTTTTTGGGATTGTTGCGAGATCGTATTTTGGCGTCTCATTTTGGTGCCGGAGATATTTTAGATGCTTATTATACCGCCTTTAAAATTCCCGATTTAATTTATAATCTTTTGATTTTGGGAGCGCTATCAGCGGCTTTTATTCCGGTTTTTGCATCTTTGGTGGCCAAAGATACAAAATCATCTCAGGCCTGGGAGTTGGTTGATGTTATTTTGTCGGTGGGAATAACGATAGTGATAATTATTTCTTTGGTGATGTTTGTGTTTTCCGGAAAGATTATTGACTTAATCGCTTTCGGTTATTCGGAAGAGAAAAAGGAATTGGTGGTACAAATGACCAGAATAATGTTATTGAGCCCGATTTTGTTGGGTATTTCCGGTGTTTTGGGAGGAATATTAAACTCTTTTAAGAAGTTTTTCTTTTATTCTTTGGCGCCGATTTTTTATAATTTGGGGATTATTGTCGGGGCGGTTTTTTTAACAAAATTTTTCGGACCGTTGGGATTGAGTTTTGGGGTGGTGTTGGGAGCTTTGTTGCATCTGTTAATTCAATTGCCGGAAACTTATCGTTGCGGGTTTAAGTTTAGGTTTAATTTTAATTGGCGAAATCGTTATTTTCAAAAAGTTATCAAACTGATGATTCCCCGTGCTTTAGGTATTGCCACCACCCAAATAAATTTATTGGTGGTTATTGTTTTAGCATCCACTCTTCCATCAGGTAGTTTGTCTATTTTTAATTTTGCCAATAATTTACAAAGTGTTCCCCTGGGGCTTTTTGGTATTTCTTTTGCTATTGCCTCTTTTCCGGTGTTGTCTCGCCTTTGGTCTAAAGGAGAAAAAGAGGAATTTGTATTGAAATTGACGGACACTTTGCGAAAAATTATTTTTTTAATCATTCCTTTTTCCGCTCTGATTTATCTTTTACGAGCACAAATAGTAAGGGTTGTTCTGGGAGCGGGAAAGTTTAATTGGGAGGACACCACTCTTACTTTTACCGCTTTGGGAATTTTTACTTTTTCTTTGTGGGCTCAAAGTTTAATCCCCCTATTGGCCAGATCGTTTTATGCAATTCATGATACCAAGACGCCTTTTTTGATAGGTATTTTTTCCGAAATTATTAATTTGGTATTGGCGATTATGTTAATTGATGAATTGGGAGTTCTGGGGTTGGTCTGGGCGTTTACCATTGCTACCGGTATTAATGCTTTGGTGCTTTATTTTTGGCTAAGGAAAAAGGTCGGAGGGATTAAGAATAAGGGGGTTATTAAAACTTTTGGTAAAGTTACCGTGGCTACGGGAGTTTTGGTTGTGGTGGCACAAGTTTTGAAAAATATTATCGGAGCAGAATTATTCGGTCCGGAAAAAACATTTTTAGGAGTGTTTGTACAGTTAAGCTTGGCCTTGACCGGCGGTTTGGGGGCTTTTTTCTTAACCGGAAGATTTTTGCAAATTCGGGAATTGGAGCATTTTGCCAAAGTTGTTCAGCAAAAGGTATTGGTGAAAAAAGTTGTTCCCGGTGGTCGGGATGAAGTAGGAGAATAGAAGGGTGTTTTTTTGAACATAGAGAACTGTTTTTTAAAAATAGTAATTTGAGAATGTTTTTATTAGATTTTCTTGAGGTTATTTTGGAAATAGTTCCGTTTTAAATAATTGATAATTACTCTTGCATTACTTTGAAATATGTGTTAGAGTGGTTAGAGTTAAAGGAGGGGGGAGATATTCTCTCGGATTAATGTTTATTTAAATAATATGGCAGTACCAAAGCAAAGACAAACCAGTAGTCGTGGAAAGAGACGAAGAGGTGGTCACAAAAAGATTCAAGCAAAAAATTTTGTAAAATGTTCCAATTGCGGTAAAGATATTTTACCGCATCGGGCTTGTCCTTATTGCGGACATTATAAAGGAAGAAAAATAACAGGAGCTGTTAAATAAACAGCTTTTGTTTGTTTGATAATGATATTTTTCGGTATTTTGTTTTGATTGTTATGAGCACAATAAGGTAGTTTTATAGTCTTTTGATTAATTGTTATTTGATTAAAAAATATTTTTTTTGAAAAATGATTTCTCGTCATTTAGCCAGAATTATCGCCATTCAGTCACTCTATGAGTGGGATTTTAGGGGTGGTCAAGAGAAGGATATTGAAAAAATTATTGAACATAATTTGGCACAGTTCACTAAAAATCCGGAGGAGGATAAAGAGGGAATTGAATTTGCAGTAGGGTTGGTGGTTAATACCATAAAGAAGAGAGATAAGATTGATCCCATTATTGAAAAGTGTGCTCCGGAGTGGCCTTTGGAACAAATTACCACCGTTGATAGGAATGTTTTGCGTTTGGGTATTTATGAATTGATGTTTAGCGATTATAAAGAAACTCCTCCCAAGGTGGCCATTAACGAGGCCATTGAATTGGCTAAAACTTTTGGAGGAGAAAATTCCGGCAGGTTTGTTAACGGGGTTTTGGGAACTGTTTATAATGAACTGGGAGAGCCATTAAAGGAGGAGACCGGTAAAAAACCCACTTCAAAAGAATAAATCGATAAAAATAATAATTTAATTTTAATTCATAAACATTTTTATGTAATGAATGGTTTGGTTGATTACATAGAAATGGGTTAAAAAAATGAATGATATTAGAGAAGCCGAGAAAGTAATCGGAGTGGATATTAACGATGATCGGTTGTTACAAGAAGCCTTGACTCATCGTTCTTATCTTAATGAACATAGGAGTGAAAAAGGGTTGAAGCATAATGAAAGATTGGAGTTTTTGGGAGATGCGGTTCTGGAGCTATCCGTTACGCGCTATTTGTTTGATAATTATGATAATCCGGAGGGAGAGCTGACAAATTGGCGAGCGGCTTTGGTGAAGGGAGATACTTTGGCGGAGGTGGCTGATGAGTTGGGAGTGGAAAAATTTCTTTTAATGTCTCGGGGAGAACGACGAGATATGGGCAGGGCACGGAGGTATCGATTAGCCAATGTGATAGAGGCCATTATCGGGGCGATTTATTTAGATAGGGGATTTGAAGAGGCGGACAAATTTATTAAAAAAAATATAATCGCTCGTTTGTCGGGAATTATTGAAAATAAAAGCTATTTGGATTCTAAAAGTTATTTTCAGCAGAAGGCTCAAGAGGAGATGCATATTACTCCTCATTATGAAGTTATTGCCGAGGATGGTCCGGATCACGATAAAACTTTTGTGGTAGGTGTTTTTGTGGGAGAGGAAAAAGTAGCGGAAGGAAAGGGTGCTTCTAAGCAGGAAGCACAAAGGGAAGCGGCAAAAAGGGGGTTAGAAGTAAAAAAATGGATTTAAAACAAATTTCAATTGTAAATTTTTTTAATAATTTAAAAACCGGACAAGTAATTGGACTTTTAATCTTGTTTGGTTTTTTAGTTTACGGAAATACTTTCGGTAATCAATTGTTTTGGGATGACTATAATGGAATTATAGACAATCGGTATATAAAAGATTGGCATTATTTTCCCAAATATTTCACGGAAAGTTTAGTGGCCGGTTCCGGTTTGGAGAATAATTATTGGCGACCATTGGTTTTGTTGACCTTTTCTTTGGATTATAAATTGGGCGGGTTAGATCCTTTTTGGTATCATTGGCAAAATTTATTTTGGCATTTATTGTCGGTGAGTGGGCTTTTTCTCTTGTTAAAAGAATTTCGTTTTAGTCAATTTGTTTCTTTCTTAACAGCTTTATTGTTTTTAGTGCATCCTTTACAAACTGAAGCGGTTACTTATGTTTCCGGTCGGGCGGAGCCATTGTATCTGACTTGTTTGTTTTTTGGATTATTATTTTTTATTAAGGGAAGTAAACAGATTATTCAAAAGAATAAAACGAAAGAATATGGTTTTTCTTTGTTGTTGTTCATTTTGGGTTTGTTGGTTAAGGAACGGATAGTTATTCTAATTCCTCTCTTGATTATGCATTCTTTTCTTAATGGACAAAATTGGCAACAACGACGAAAGTATTTTTTATTAATCGTGCCTTTTGTTGTTTTATTTATCGGATATATTATTTTAAGAACAACTGTTTTGCATTTCTCCGATAATTTTATTTTGGATACTCAAGTAAATATTCAAACTCTTGCTTGGTGGCAACAAATATTGGTTTATATTAAGGCAGTGGCTTTGAGTGGGTGGTTGATTTTTTGGCCGAATAATTTGCATATGTTTAGAACGATTTTTCCGCCAAATAATTGGTGGGATATTTTACTCGGAAGTGGTTTGGTGGGAATAGTATTGTTTATTTACCTTGGGTACCGATTGAGAAAGAATAGACGATTATTTTTTTTCTATTGGTGGATAATTTTATTTATTTTGCCATCTTTTTATACTTTTAGAATGCACGGTTATTGGTATGAACATTGGTTAGTTGGACTTTTGCCCGGAGTTTTTGTTATGATTTTTTACCTTTTGGAAAAAATTTATCAATACGGAATTAAGTCTGATTTGAAAAAAATCTTTTTCTTAATTATTTTAGTGATGCCTTTTATTTTTTATATTATTCAGACTATCAAGAGGAATGCCGAATGGGAAAATCCGATTAGATTTTACGAGATAAATATTCAAAGGCAAGGAGTCGGTTCTATTATTTATAATAATTTGGGACGGGCTTATTTTAATAAAGGTGGGTACGCCAAAGCGAAGGAAATGTATGAAAAAGCTTTGGAGGTTAATCCGACAATGTATCAAGCTTGGTATAATTTGGGAAATTTATATTTACAGCTGGCTTATTTTGACAAGGCATTGAGTGCTTACGAGCGAACATTGGCAATTAACAAGTATTTTGTGCCCGCCTATCATAATATAGCGGTGGTTTATGATAGACAGGGAAAACAGGCAGAGGCGATTGATTTTTTGGAAAGAGTATCAAGAGAAGTATTCCCGATTCCTCCGATGGGTATTTGGTATGACTTAGCGGTTTTTTCTTTGAAGGATGGACAGAAAGAAAAGGCGCATTATTATTTTAATAAAGTTTTTGAAAAAAATCCCGACGACCCTATGGTTAAGCAACTGGAGGAATTGATGAAATGATTATTGATGTTGTCGGTTGCAAACTATCGGCAGTGTGGTATAGTATTACATGTGGAGTATTTTGATTAGCGATAATTAGGTTTAGAAACAGCTTTATTAAAGAATAAAGAGTTAGAGAATAAAAGAGAGTGCCAGGGGGTTTAAGTAGTTTTAATTAAGGTATTTATTATGAAAGTTACCACAAAAAGGAGGTTGCAATTATTGGGAATCGTATTGTTGATAGGAGTAGCCGGTTTAATCGCTTATCCGAAGCAGACCGGTGTTTCTTGGTTGGATAAATATTTAAATAAAATGACCATTAGACAAGGCTTGGACTTGCAGGGTGGAGTTCATTTGGTTTATGAGGCCGATATGAAAAATATTACCAAAGGCAAGGAGATGGAGTCATTAAAAGGAGTGCAGGATGTTATTGAAAGAAGGGTGAATGCTTTTGGAGTGGCTGAGCCGATAATCAGACCGTCTAAGGTTGGAGATAGTTATCGCTTGATAGTTGAGTTGGCGGGAGTAAAAGATATAAGTAAGGCCAAAGCGATGATTAAGGAAACACCTCTTTTGGAATTTAAAGAAGAAGGTGAAGCGAGAACGGAGTTATCC
>CAYORE010000033.1:0-8268 GCA_964406325.1 uncultured Bdellovibrionales bacterium
TCTTAAATTCCTAAAATCTTATCTCACTTTATATTTCATCATACTTCACTTCTCTTTCCTTGTCCACCAAAATCCAATCTTTAAATTCTTTTTTAATACTAAATCAATTTTCAACATCAAATCAATGAAAATTTAAAACTACCAACCAAAAATCAACCGGCCAATACTGATCTTGACCGGCGAATGCTGGTTAAAATTCTTGACCGGCGAATGCTGGTCTTGACCGGCGAATGCTGGTTAAAATTCTTGACCGGCGGATGCTGGTCTTGACCGGCGTATGCTGGTCTTGACCGGCGAATGTTTTTTATTTAATCAAAAAACACCTCTCATAAGAGGTGTTTTTAAAATTATTTTTAAGAAGGCATCTTACATCCTTTTTCTCCGTCCCAGCCCCAGCCATCACCGTCCCAATCAACGCATTCACCGGCTTGGGAATCGTTATTCTCTTCCTCATCATCTTCATCTTCATTATCACTGTCCGGCATCTTACATCCTTTTTCTCCGTCCCAGCCCCAGCCATCACCGTCCCAGTCAACACATTCACCGGCCTGAGAATCGTTATTCTCTTCCTCATCATCCTCATCTTCATTATTATTATCATCGGCATCATCATCACCTCGTACCGTTATATGCACAGAACAATCAGCTGTCTGTCCATCGGCGGACTCTACAGTCAAAGTGTAATCCCGACTGTCCACAATGCCGGAAATCCACCAACTGCCGTCTAAATCCATTTCTTGACTCCAGTCCATTGAACCCTTGGGATGCAAAACAGCCTTGGTAACATTACCGGTAACAGCCCATTCCAATCTTGTTCCCTCTCCGGAATTTATAGTTTCCGGAATAGCATATATAATACATATCGGCATATCAAAATCTTCATACCCATAACCATAACCATAGCCGTAGCCATAACCCTCATAACCGGAAACTCCCCCAACAAATCCGGTAACGAAAAAGATGGTCAAAACTCCAAGCAATACCTTTTTCATAATATTCTTTTTCATAAAATTCATTTTTCTTATTTATAAATAATTATTATTTAAAACAACAAAACGCTTCCCCCCTCCCGGGAAAACGCTTTAAGTTGTATTTTTAGATAATCTTAACGATTATTAACTCCTTATTCCTCTAATGTTCTACCTTCACCCTCTCCATCTTAGTGGTACCCACACCATCATCACCATCATTATCATTCATTATCATTGTCCGGCATTTTACATCCTTTCTCTCCGTCCCAGCCCCAACCGTCACCGTCCCAGTCAACACATTCTCTCTCTTCTTCCATAATCACGGTAATCGGAGCATCACAAGTAACAGAATTCCCCTCATCATCAGTTAGGGTTACACTGTAACTTCGACTGTCCACAATACCGGAAATCCACCAACTGCCGTTTGGACCAACCTCAGCGAAAGCATGTTCTGATCCGGTTGGATGCAAATAAGCACTGACAACATTTCCCGTTGAACTCCAAATTAAATTCGTTCCACCATTTTGACTGATAGTTGACGGATCGGCATACATCTCACAACTCAACTCCTCACCAACTTCTTCTCTAACCGTAATGTGAGCATCACAATCAGCTGTCTGTCCATCGGCGGACTCTACAGTCAAAGTGTAATCCCGACTGTCCACAATGCCGGAAATCCACCAAACACCGTTCAAATCAATTTCCTGCATCCAATCAGTTGACCCTTTGGGATGTAAATACCCCCTAACAACATTGTCACTAACCTGCCAAATTAAAGTGGTCGCTCCGTTATAATCTATAACATCTGGATTGGCGTACATGGTACAAGACGGAGCATCTCCTCCATAACCGGCACCTTCATCGGTTAAATCAGCACCAACAGCGTAAGCCAAAACACTAACACTGGTAAATACCATCCCAATGATGGCAAATACACCACTCCAAAAGAATTTTTTCCAATTATTTTTTTGTAAATTCATCGTTTTGTATTAGTTAAATTAATATTCCTCCTACTGTTAATTAAATATATCACACTTAAAAAAATAATGCAACCCCCTTTATTCAAAAAACTGTGGATAACTTTTTTATTTCACTTCTTGGATTATCTTTTTTATATCGGAAGTGGCAATAAATAAAGCCTTACCACTATCACTTTTGGAAATATACATACCGATGATTTCCTTTTCTTGATTAATCAAAGGCGCCCCCACTTCCACACTTTTTGTTGGAATAGTTGTATAAATAATTTGCTCATCTACTACTTTCTCTACCTTAAGAATTCTTCCGGTAGCCATACCGTCTCGCTCTCGCCCCCCAATAGCTACCACCAAATCATCTTTTTTTGGCAAATCAGAACTCAATTCGGCAATCAATCTGAATTCTCCCGGCAACCGAAACACCGTTATCTCTTTTTCAATCGCCAATGGTTTTAAATTAACAATCTCTTTTTGACCGGGAATGACTATGGAATACTCCTGATCATTTTGAAACCCACCCTTTCCGGTCACAACCAATCCATCCTTGGAAATAATCAGCCCTCTACCCAAAAATTCCCTCTCCTTAACTGATAAATCATCTTCCAAAGATAAATGTCGATAAATTTTAACCGTCCTGCTCCTATTTGCATTTATTGCTTGCAAAACCGCTTTTTCCGGAGTTATCTCCTCCTTTTCTGTAGGTACAACCCCTTGAGTCAATCTCTTACCAACACTCTCTTTGAAAACATTTATATTCAAAAACCTTCCTTTTGTTAAATAATCTAAAGCAAAAATTAATCCAACAACAACCACTACCGTTAACAAAACGGTTACAACAACCAACTTAACAATATCAATTTTATACATTTGTCGCATATAAATTTTCTCTAAATATTTACTTCACGCTTCCCCATTCCATTTCCAAATACTCAATTCATCACCCAGTTTGACATATTATCTTCAAAAAGTCAACCGCTCCTCCAAAATATTTCAACACATCATTCACCTTGCTCAAAACACCCCCCTTATTGCTTATTGCTTATTGCTTATTGTTTATTATATACTACTTATAATTTACCGCCACTCACCAGATCCGAAACTCTTAAGTAAAATTCAAAAATCATAAAAGATTTATGGGAGCACTTTCAAAAAACATTATTGTTTGGAAAATAAATACACTGTCAATCTATCAGGTTCATTTTTTAAAAATATTTTCTCTCCTTGTCGCACAATTTTTTTCCAAAGATCCGACTTAATACGACGACTACTCAAGGCATCCAGCACTACATAAACATTTCCTCGCTTTCGCAAAGAAGTAATTTTATCAAAAGCATCTTTTTTGCCCAAACCGTATAATTTTCTGGCTCCGGAATAAAATTCTCTTTCTTTGTAAATATTACTCCTGCTCTCCTGCCCCGTCAAAGACCAGGGAATTACATAATCTGCTCGCCCTAAATAAATAATATCCAAAGATGGCGTTGGTGACACAATTATATCCTCCTCACCAAAACCTCTTTGCAAGATCGCCCGATAAGCACTGCGATAATCCGGCTGAGGCGTATAATACTCCAAAGGATAATATTTTCTCGGCAACACACTTAACCCTTGTTGAAAATAAACTCCCAAAAATATACTGCCCAACAAAAATGCCATCATCTTTTGCAAATATCTCTTCTCTCCTATCTTCTTTCCTTTTGTCACTCTACTAATCACAATTTTCTTTCGTGCCAAATAATCAATCAAAAAAGCAGAATACAAAAACAAAAACGGAGTAACCATCAATAAATATCTTCTTTCCGTAATCTCCAAGAAAAAAGATAAAGCCAATAAACTGGTTAAAATAAAAATAAAAATACTTAGATGCACTGCTTGAAATTTTTTTTCAATTCTAAGAGCTGTAAAAAATCCCCAAATCCCCAAAACCAAAAAGAAACCAAAATAGTCCCAAAGATAATATTGCCAATAAAAAGAAAAATAACTATGTTTATTTAAAGCCACAATATCTGCCACACTAAACATAATTACTCCGGCAATAACGACAACCGGCAAAGTAAATATGACCAATTCTTTATATCTTTGACGAAAAAATAAATAACTCAAAAAGGCCGGCCAAAGAAATATTCCGAATTTTTTAGCCAAAATGGCTCCCCCCACCGACAAAAAAGCGTAAAAAATATATTTTAAACGATAATGTTCTTCTGCCCTCACTAAAAAATAAAAAAATAACAAAACAAAAAAAATCAAAGCGCTATATCCTCGTACCTGCCTACTCCAAGCAATATACCAGTAGCCAATACTCATAAACAAAGAAAAAATCAACCCTACCTGAACAGTAAACAGTCGGCGTGCAAAAAAATAAGCAACTATTATGGACATTATTCCGAAAATCGCTCCGGGCAACCGCAACAACCACTCCACTCGCAAACCGAAAAGCTTCACCGGCAAAGCCAAAATGTAAGGCATTAATAAATCTTTCCACTCCACCAACCCGGAACGCAACAAAGGATATCCATGGTTGGCAATCCCCTCAGCCTGCATCAAGGTAAAACTTTCATCAAGCCAATAACTACTAAAACCAATCTGCCAAAGACGTAAAAAAGCCCCTCCGGCAACTATTGTCCAAAGAAAAATATTTGCCCTTTTTTGTTTAAAAAAATTTTTCAAAACTTAATTTATTTTAATATCTTAAAAATTACCCTTTTCCACTTTCAATATCACTCTCCAATTCACTCCTACTTTTACCGAAACTACTTCCAAAATTATCAAACAAAAAATTGGCGTTGAGAAATAATTTTTTGCTACCCTCACCAATCACTCCCATTATACACTATTTTCAAAAATAAACCCAAAACAAAAACACCCTTCCGTACGAAAAGGTGTTTTTAAATTTTATTTTAATGATAACATTTCTTATATTTTCGATATCGTTTATAAAGTTTATATTTTTTGTAATCAACCGCACCTAATTTATGAAGACGTTCTTTACTGGATAGATGTTTATATTTTTTATACAAGTGCCTATACTCTAAATACGTTGAGTAATGGTGTTTTTTGAGATGTCTTACTTTCCGATAGGCCTTTTTATACTTCGCTTTCTTGTGTTTATTAAATTTACAAGAAGAAGATTTTGATTTATCCCTTTTTTCAATTGATTTATCCTTACCTTCGTCACTATTTTTATTATCCTTTTGGGCAACAACACTTACCCCGGCGGTACAACTACCGGTTTTTCCTTCGGCATTTTCCACAATCAAAGTATATTCTCTGCTGTCTGTAATGCCGGACATCCACCACCATCCTTCTTGACCGGAAAAAACCTTGATTACATGATCTGATCCTTTCGGATACAAAGTGGCTTTAATGGTATCGGGACTGGCATACCAAATGACCGTCGTAGCCTCACCCTTTAATATAGCACTCGGATTAGTGTGTATCCGACAAGTTGGAACATTGCCGTCAGCCAAAGCCCTGTTACTCAAACTTATCCCTCCCAAAACAACCATCACTAAAATGATTGTACGCAAGAACATTTTTTTCATCAATAATGATTTTAATTATTAATACCAACTTTTATTTTGATCGTTTTATAAATATTTCAAAACGATTCAGATTGGTGATTTAATATAACATTTCAAAAAAACTTGTCAAGGCTAAAATTGTTATCAACCAAAGCCAAATTTTCAAACCTATCTTCAATGCCAAATTAATTTTCAATATTAAATCGTCTAAAATCATTTTTGACTTTACAGACTTTTTTGTAAGTTCCTAACTAACAAAAAACCGCGCCTCCGGCGCGGTCTTTTATCACACTCTCTGTTTACACTTCTTTTATTTTTCTCACATCCTTTTTTTTACACTTTTCACACCCCACATTTCTTTTTGTCCGATACTCTTACATCATCGGCATTCCACCGCCCATGCCACCGCCGGCCATCGCTGCCGCCGCAGCGGCCGCATTATCATCTTTTTTCTCCGGAATATCGGCAACCACCGCTTCCGTGGTTAAAATCATTGCCGCCGTGGAAACACTGTTTCGCAAAGCGGAAGTAACCACTTTAGTCGGATCTATAATTCCCGATTCAATCATATCCACAAATTCTCCGGTAGCAGCATTGTAACCGATTGTTAAATCAGTTTCCTTGCCTTCATTGGCTCCGGCAATACCACTAACAATCAAATCGGGTGAAACTCCGGCATTACCGGCAATTTGCCGAACAGGCATCTCCAAAGATTCAGCCAAAATTTCCAAAGCCGCTCTCTCTTCAACGGTCAAACTTTTTTCTTTTCGTTTCTTTAAAGCACTTAATCGAAAAGATTCTGTTAAAAGAACCGTTCCTCCTCCGGCAACAATACCTTCTTCCACCGCCGCTTTGGTGGCTTCTACGGCATCCTCCACGCGATGTTGTTTTTCTTTTTGCTCCACCTCCGTAGCCGCTCCCACTTTAATAATAGCTACTCCGCCGGCCAACTTAGCCAATCTTTCTTTTAACTTATCCCTATCAAAATCACTATCCGACCGATCAATTTGCGCTTTAATTTGAGTAGCTCTCGCTCGCACATCGGCATCCTTGCCCTTGCCGTTAACAATGGTGGTAAAATCTTTTCCGGAAATAACCTTACCGGCTTGACCCAACTGTTCCAACTCCGCCTCTTCCAATTTCATTGCCTTATCTTCCGAAATTACCTGTCCCCCGGTCAGAATGGCAACATCTTCCAACATTTCCTTTTGACTGTCTCCAAAACCGGGAGCTTTCACCGCCAAAACATTCAAAGTCCCTCTTAATTTATTCAAAACCAAAGTTGTTAACGCCTCTCCTTCCAAATCCTCCGCCAAAATAACTAATTCTTTTTTACCAGCTTGAGTAACTTTTTCCAATAAAGGTAAAATCTCTTTAACACTGGAAATTTTCTTATCGGTAATTAAAATATAAGGATCATCCAATTCAGCCTCCATTGATTCCGTATTGGTAACCATATATGGAGAAATATACCCTTTATCAAATTTCATTCCTTTAACCACCTCATGTTCAATACCAAAAGTTTGAGATTCTTCTACGGTAATCACTCCATCCTTTCCGACTTCTTCCATCACTTCGGCAATTATTTTTCCCACCTGCTCATCCTGAGCGGAAACAGTCGCCACCTGAACAATAGATTCATTGCTGTCTACCGGCTGAGAACTCTTCTTAATATTGGCGATAATATCATCCGTGTATTTTAACAAAGCATCTTTCAAGCCAATTACATTCATTCCTTTGGAAATCATTTTTTCTCCCTGCTTGGCTATCGTTTGAGTCAACAAAGTGGCAGTGGTGGTTCCATCTCCGGCACTGTCATTAGTTTTACTGGCCACTTCCTTCACCATCTCCGCTCCGATGTTTTCATACTTATCTTCCAATTCAATTTCCTTGGCGATGGTTACACCATCATTGGTAACCGTCGGCCCTCCAAATCCTCGGTCTAAAATTACATTTCTTCCTTTCGGCCCCAAGGTTACCTTTACCGTATCGGCAACCTTGTCTACACCGGCCATAATTTCTCGACGAGCATCCTCATCAAATTTTATTTGTTTTGCCATATTTTTTTCTTAATAATTATAAATTATTGCTATATCCATCACCATTTTAACAATTCTTTAAAAAAAGTCAAGCACTCTAAGACCAAGAGTGCTAATTTTATTTCAGATATATTTAGAATAATCAATTTTTATCACCACTCTAAAAAACTCATCTTCAACACCAAGCCAATTTTCAATATTAAATCATTTAAAAACTGTTGTGCAAGATAAATAAACCGCACCTTTAGTAGGATTTATTTAGTTACAAACTCTAAAGTATCAATTACACCCTCAATTACCTCCACATTCACCTTGTCAGAATAAGGCAATCTCTCCGATGAAAAAACTATCCCGCTGTAAATTGGGTGTGGTGAATTTATATAATATACATATACAAACTTTTCACTAAATGGTTCTTGTTCTTTATTTTTTGCCACCAGCACACCATTTTTTGTTTTATAGGTTATGCAATCATCCTTACTTTTATTTTGACATAAATTCTTAACATACTCTATCCCGGTTATTCTTCCGGACTGATCTCCAAAATAACTGTCTCGCGGTGTTCCGGTTTTACTCATTAATGGTGTTTCCGTAGCAAAGAACAATCCCGCTTTCTTACTCCCATACAAAGCAATTTGATTACATTTATCCTTTTTTGTAAACATAGTTGTATCAATTTTTTGTTTTTCATAATCATAACAACCGATACTTACATATTCTTTTAACTCCCCCCAGCTTTTTGGATATTTAAACTTCACACCCA
>CAYORE010000034.1:0-3968 GCA_964406325.1 uncultured Bdellovibrionales bacterium
AAAACGGAAACGGAGAGAACGATCTTTGTTTCCCGTTTCCTGAGAGTATTTGTTAAATAGTAATAAATTCTAAATTAAAAATTCTAATAAAGTAATTCTAAAAATATGGAACTCCTTGGTAATTTAGGCATTAACGGAAAATTGTTTTTGGCACAGTTGATAAACTTTGCAATTTTATTTTTTGTATTGAAAAAATTCGCCTACCAACCGATTTTAAAAGTTTTGGATGACCGAAAAAATAAAATTGAAAAAGGATTGAAAGATGCGGAAAAGGCGGGAGAAAAGTTGGAGAAAATTACGGAAAAAGAGAAGAAAATTTTAAATAAAGCCAACAAAAAAGCCAAAGATATTTTATTGACGGCGGAAGAAAAGGCGGAAGCGAACAGGAAAATGGCTATTCAAAAAACTGAAGAAGAAATTGAGGAATTGATGAAGAAGGCCGAGAAAAAAATAACCGAAAAGAAAGAGCAGATGTTGCGAGATTTAAAAAAAGAAGTGGCCGACTTGGTGATGGTGGCAACCGAAAAGGTTTTGGACGAAAAAATTGATAACGAGAAAGACAGGGAGTTGATTAAGAAAGTGACAGATAAGCTGTAGTAGATAAATTAGATTAATATGAAGATAAATACTAAACAATACGCCCGAGCGTTATACGAGTTAACGAAAGAGAAATCCGAAAAGGATGTTGATGTTGTAATTAAAAAATTCGTAAATGATTTAAAGAAGAATGGAATGTTGGATAAGGTGGAAGAAATTATTGGAAAGTTTACGGAAATTTATAATCACAAAAACGGTATTATTAAAGCTAAGGTATTTGTGAAAGATGTATTAACACCGGAAGAGGCAAAAAGAATTGAGCAATTTGTTAAGGAAAAGTACGGAGCAAAAAAAGTTGAATTAACGGTAGTAAAAGATGATAAGTTAAAAGGAGGGATCAAAATAATAGTCGGAGAGGATATTTTAGATAGGAGTATTTCGGGAAAATTGACAAAATTACGCGGAGCGTTAATTTGATTTTAGTTCACCAAGAGATTATTTTCAAAACCATTTTATTATTGTGCATTGATATTATTAAAGAAAGGAACTGTTTCGTCCGTAAGCGGTCAAGATGTCGGTGATAGTAATTATATTTTGCATAAAGTTTACGGAAAAGGGAAGCACGGAGGAGTGTTTGCTGTCCAGGTCAGGGGGAGCAAACGGACTAATGGTAAATATTTAATATCTATTTTTCCCAACAAACAAAAAACCTTCCGCCAAATGGTAGTTTAAAGACTACATGACCGAAGATTTAATGCATCTATTTATAACATATACATAATTTGTCAAACGAAAATTTTTAGATAATTTCAAAGTTAAAATTTAAAATTTAAAATTTACAAGGATATGAGCAAAGACTACATTATAGAACAACTTAAAAAACAAATTGAAGGAATTACCGATGACGGTGAGGTACAAAAAGTCGGAGAGGTTCTGGAGGTTGGAGATGGCGTGGTGAAAATATCCGGTCTATCCGATTTGATGGCTTCGGAAATGGTTTCTTTTCCGGATGGAACCGTCGGAGTAGCTCTTAATTTGGAAGAAGAACAGGTAGGTGTGATGATTTTGGGAGATTATAAAGGTATTAAAGAAGGTGATCAAGTTACCGCCACCGGAAAAATTTTATCTATTCCCGTTTCGGAAAATATGATTGGTCGGGTGGTAAATCCACTGGGACAACCGATTGATGGCAAGGGGGACATTGAAGCGGAAACAATTTATCCGATTGAAAGAGAAGCTTCCGGAGTTATTGAAAGAAAGTCAGTGGATCAACCGGTTCAAACCGGTATTAAAGCCATAGATGCTTTAATTCCGATTGGACGAGGGCAACGAGAATTGATTATTGGGGATCGACAAACAGGTAAGACTGCTATTGCCATTGATACTATTATTAACCAAGCGGATCAAGATATGATTTGTGTTTATGTGGCGATTGGACAAAAGGAGTCAAAAATTGCCAGAATTGTGGCGGAATTGGAGAAACGAGGGGCGATGGAGCATACAATCATCGTCAGTGCCGGAGCTTCCGAATCAGCCGCTTTTTCTTTTATCGCTCCCTATGCCGGACAGGCCATCGCCGAGTATTTTATGGATCAGAAAAAAGATGTTTTAATTGTCCATGATGACCTCAGTAAGCACGCTTGGGCGTATCGACAAATTTCTTTAATCTTGCGTCGTCCGCCGGGACGAGAGGCCTATCCGGGAGATATTTTTTATCTACACTCTCGTTTACTGGAAAGAAGTGCTCGTCGCAGTGAAGAAGCGGGAGGTGGTTCCATTACCGCTTTACCTGTCATTGAAACTCAAGCCGGAGATGTATCCGCTTATATTCCCACTAATGTTATTTCCATCACGGACGGGCAGATTTATTTGGAAACAGATTTGTTTTATAAAGGAATTCGCCCTGCATTGAATGTAGGATTATCCGTTTCGCGAGTAGGATCGGCCGCTCAAATTAAAGCAATGAAAAAAGTGGCTGGAACTTTGCGTTTGGATTTGGCTCAGTTTAGAGAACTGGAAGCTTTTGCTCAATTCGGATCCGATCTTGATGAGGCCACTAAGCAGAAAATTGAAAGGGGGAAACGAACGGTGGAAGTTTTAAAACAAGGGCAGTATGAACCAATTAGCGTGGAAAATCAAGTAGCGGTATTATACGCCTTAACCAACGGATTTATTGATGAAGTGCCGGTGGAAAAAGTTACCGAGTGGGAAGCGGAATTTAGTAAATTTATGAATGCTTCTCACCGGGATGTTTTGGATGAAATTAAAGAAGCGGGAGCAATTAGTGAAGAATTGGAAGAAAAGTTGAAAAAAGCGATTAGTGAATTTAAGCTGTAAGAATATTTTAAATTTCCAATTTCGGGAGGTGGATTCTGTAAAATTGCAAAAGGAGACCGCCTCCAAAATAACTGCAAATCTACAAAGGGTAAAATCAGCAAGTGAGGTTGAGTATTTGTAGATTTTTGACCGGTGAACATCCGGTTGTGGTAGATGTATAGATTTGTTGTGGTAAAAAAATTGTAAATTTCAAATTAAAATTAGGAAAATATGGCAAACTTAAAAGATATTCGGCGACGAATTAAATCAATAAATAATACGGCTAAAATTACCAGAGCGATGGAAATGGTTTCGGCCGCCAAAATGCGCAGGGCCACCGAAAGCGTTTTGGCTATCCGTGATTATGCACACAGTGCTTGGAGTGTTTTGGGAAATCTTTCTCGAGCATTTGAAAAATATAATTACGGTCTTCTGGAAGTACGACCGGTAAAAAAAGTATTGGTGGTTATCATCACCTCCAATCGTGGTTTGTGCGGAGCTTTTAATTCTCAAATTATTAAAAAAGTTGTTCGACAGATTGAAAATCCTCAAAGTCTGGTTATTAACAGAGTTGGCGAGAAAAAAATTGAACCGGAAGTTGATATTGACAAAGTGGATATAGATTTTATTACCGTTGGACGAAAGGGGGAAAGTTTGGTGCGTCGGTTAAAGAAGGAAATTATAGCCACCTTCCCGGAAATGACCTATTTACCCAATATTGAAGGAATCAGACCTTTGTCTCAAATTGTCATTGACGAGTATCTGGCTAAAAAATATGACAAGGTGGTAGTGGCCTATACCGATTACATCTCCGCTATGTCTCAAGAAGCAAAAATCAGACAACTTTTACCGGTTTCTAAGATTGATTTGGAAAAACAAATTGCAGACATTGATAATCTGGCGGAAGAGTATGACTTAAAAAAACCAATCAAAGAGTATAAAGTTGAACCCAGTCCTCGAAAAGTTTTAAAGCACATCTTTCCCCGTTTGATAGAAATGCAACTATATCACGCTATTTTGGAATCCAATGCCTCCAAGGAGTCGGCACGAATGATGGCTATGCGTAACGCTACTGATTCGGCCAAAGAAATTGCCGGAGATTTAACCTTAATGCA
>CAYORE010000035.1:0-7683 GCA_964406325.1 uncultured Bdellovibrionales bacterium
ATGGCGTCATTATTTACAGACTTTGAAACTCTTTGGTCTAAACTAGAATCATCATCTCGCCCCATACCAAAAATATCATCGTTAAATGTCGCATTTACTGAACTGTCCCACATTTTTGTTGATCCGTCGGAAGCAAGATAATCTGTAGCTGAGGTTTGATCTAAAGTAATACCATACTTTAAAGCAAGATATGATTCTACTCTTTGAATATCACTAGAAGACATTGATGCATTTTGATAAATAATTGTTTCGGCAATGTCGCCAAATGGCTCTCCACCACCTGTCTCCCAACTTCCCAGTGTAGAATATTGATTTGTTCCAGTAGTATTTTGATTAACGGCTGATAATGTTTCATTGGAACCATTATTAAAACTATAGGTAGCATCCCATTGCGCATCATCAGATATTACCGCTGACAAAATTCCGGCAGAGTTATTATCAAAATGAATATTCGTCCAAGTACTTGTACCACTTCCATCATCAAAATACCCGATTCTTCCATCACTATGAATATAAGAAAGTATATCATTCAAATCCGTTCCTCCAGTTCCTTGAACACCAGTTAGCCACCCTTCAGAATAACCGCTTGATTTAATCCCTGCAATAAAATGAGTAGAATTTCTAGCGCTAATACCTGATGCTACTTTTGTATGCATATCTCCATTTTGATATCTGACTATTGGATTAAAATTTAAAATATTCGAATGATAATCAGGGGTGTTAATAGCAGAAAAATCAATATTATGCACACTTTTATCTCTCCATGTACTAATTGTTTCACCATCAGTACTTGTAGTTTCATTATCATCCGCCCTTAACCAAAGCATAAGGCGACTTCTCACACCACCAGGAGCAGCACCAAACTGCTTTCCGTATTTAACACCTAAATACTCATACATTTCTTGCATTTCCGTCTCATTCAATACACGATCATAAATAATAATTTCAGCGATTTCAGAATCTTGATAATGATGTTCAGTCGTACTTCGATTAATATTAACTCGATATTGATCAAAGGTTGCCCCACTAACCGTATTTGGGCTTTCACTATTAGCCAAAATTCCGTCTACATAAGTCTTAATGGGTTGATTAGCTACCCCAGAATGAGCCACCGAATACAGTTTTAAATTAGCATCTGCCGGCTCAAAAAATACTTCTGTTCGATGTGGAGTGGATGCATTATCTGTTCCACGCCAATAAAAACCATCCTCACTGCTAACAGTAGAATAGGTAATTTGAAAATATTTTTTTGTACCAGCACCATTAGAGAAAAAAGAATCTCTATTTCCAGCAGTAGCTGTTTGTCGAAAAATTATAAACATTGTATAAGCTCCACTCCAAGCATCTCCGTTTAAAACATATCTCAAGGTATCTTTTTGACTTTTAGAAAAAGACAAAACTGTATGATCATTAAAATCACCGGAGCTAGCAATTATTGAAGGATTTCCGTGTCCACTCCCCCAAGCTTTTACATTATGCCCATTCCCCGACTTATCAGCCCAACACAAAACCTCCGTCCCATCTCCGCTCGCTTCATTTCCTGCACTACAACTCGCATCAGTATAAAGCGTGTTCGGTTCACTGTCATAAGTAGTGGAATCAAGCCAAAGCTTCAAGCCGTTTGTCACCGGCAAGGCGGCGGAAGTAATTCCGGCTTGCAACAAAAACAGCAAGACCGCAAATAACATTATCATTTTTTTCATTTTTTTGTTTTAATTTTTATTATTTTATTATTTAATAAATTTCTACAATTTTCTCCGTTATTATCACAAATTGTACCAAAAAACGGAGTGTATCACACTTTTTTAATCTCATTTTATTTTCCCCCCTTCATTTTTTATCTTTTATTTTTTATTTTAAAATATCACAACCTGCTTTAAGCTTATGAATATACCAAATTTTTGTCAAAACATCCTCTCACTTATCTTATAACAGTATATAACACTTTTAAAAAAATAACAAACACAACAAAATTCCTCCTTATTGAAGCATTCTAAAACTCAATTAATTATTCAAAACCACTCTTCAACAATTTTTCTAATTCATTGACAATCAATTGTAAATAAACACTCCTATTTAAAACTCCTATCTGGCATATTCAACCGCTTTTGTTTCACGCAATAAATTCACTTTAATCTCTCCCGGATAATTCAAGTCCTCTTCAATTTTTTCCGCAATTTTCTTGGCCAATTTCATTGCTCCCAAATCATCCACTTTATCCGGATTAACAAAGACTCTGATTTCCCGACCGGCTTGAATAGCATAAGATTTCTCTACTTCATTGAAACTGTTAACCGTTTCTTCAATTTCCTCCAATCTTTTCAGGTAATTTTCCAAAGTGTCCTTTCGTGCTCCCGGACGAGAAGCGCTTAAAGCGTCTGCCGCTGCTACAATTAAGGCATAATTACTCTCAAAGGGATAGTCTTCATGATGAGATTTCATCGCATCAATCACCTCTTGCGGTTGTTTAAATTTCTGCAAAATACTGATACCCAATTCCACATGAGTTCCTTGCACTTCCGCATCAACCGCTTTACCGATATCATGCAACAAGCCGGCTTTTTTTGCCAAATTGGCATCAAGTCCAAGTTCTGAAGCCAAATATCCGGAAAGGTGAGCTACTTCCAAAGAGTGTAATAAAACATTTTGCCCAAAACTGGTCCTATATCTCAATCTTCCCAAAAGTTGAGTTAACTTTGGATCAAAACCGGCAATACCGACATCATAAACCGCCGCTTCTCCCGCCTCTTTAGCTCTCTTGGAAACCATTTCTCTGGCCCATTCCACCGCCTCCTCAATTTTAGTTGGGTGAATTCTCCCATCTTCCAACAATTTTTCCAAAGCCAACCGAGCCGTTTCCCGACGAATAGGATTAAAAGCGGAAATAACAATCGCTTCCGGAGTATCGTCAACAATAATTTCCGCCCCGGTCAATCTTTCAATGGCTTTAATATTACGACCTTCTCGCCCAATAATTCGACCCTTCATTTCATCGGAAGCTATAGACACAGTAGTGGTAGTGGTATCCGCGCTGTGGGACCCGGCGTACTTTTGCATAGCCAAAGTCATAATATCCTTAGCTTTTTCTTCCAACACTTCTTTCCTCTCCTTTTCCAAGGAAGAAATGGCCTTAGTTACCTCGTCTTTATGCGCTTTTTCCGCCACCGACATCAACACCTTGCGAGCATCTTCTTTTTTCATCTCCGCAATTTTCTCCAATTTTTCAACCTGTTGCTCTTTAACCTTTACAATGTCTTCCCGAATATTTTTGATCTCCTTGGCTTTCTTTTTTAAATTATTTTTTTCTTTCTCCAGTTTGGAAACTTTTTGATCCAATTTTTGCTCTTTTTGCTCCAAGCGATCCTCCCTCTGTTGTAAATTTGCCAAACGCCTACTTTCTTCCTTTTTTACTTCATCCAAAATCTTTACCCCCTTTGATTTTGCGTCTAATAATTGCTCCTTAGCTTTAATTTTAGCATCTTCCAGCAATCGCGTCGCTTTACCTTCAGCACTATCAATTTGATTTTTGGCAACAGTTTTTCTAAAAACATATCCACCAATAAATCCTATCAACAGCCCTCCGGCACTGAACAATAACATTAAAGTATTCATTGTTTTGTCTAATAGCCCCGGGTACTCTGAAAAGAATGTTTCTAAGAAAACATTCTCAATATTTCACGCTTATCCAAGCTTTTTCTAGATCGTCTTATTAATCTTAAATTCATAAAAATATCAAATTACCCAAAACTACCGTTCGCTATTAATCTAATTAACTTAAATATCATTTTAAATATCATCATTTAAAACAACTTTACATCCTTCTTGAGTATAATCTTTTTATCTGTTTTTGTCAAAGAAAAAAACCGAGATGAACATCTCGGTTTCTTACAATTTTTCAAAAACATAAATCTTTATTCTTCTCTATTTTTCCCCACTGTAATCTCTTTTTCTCCAAACTCAACAATTAAATCACCCTTTAGAATGTCATCATAATCAAACTCTCCCTTGTCATTTTTCAAATGAATATGTACCGGCACATCTCCCAAGCCGGATTGTTTTTGAATTAACAATCTGTACTCTCCTTCTTTAATTTGCATCGGTAAATCATATTCAAAATGAGCGGTTGTCTCTCGATTCATTAAAGCGTCAAAATAAACTCCAAAATAAGTTTTATTAAACTCTTCTCCGGTTATCGGATAACTCACCATCACTCTTTTGGTTAATTTAGACCCTTTGGGAACATATAATCTGATATAAGAATGGTAGTCGCTGGTCCTCCAATCACCGTGGGTGGCCGTATGATTATATTTATAATCCACTACTGCCTTGGGAATCTCACCGGTTAAATCAACATTGTAATTAAGGGATCTTTTTACAAAATAGTCAGATTTTAAAGCTCCCAGATTGGCATCAACCAACATCAAATAATCTCCGGACCAATCCTTATTAACCTCTCCGCTCCAACCAACCTCTTGAATTGCTTTCTGTAAATTTTCATCCTCAAAATATAATTGAATATTTTTTTCCGCCAACTCCATTCTGGAAAAATCAATCAACTTAGAAACATTTTCAAAATTACTCAACCGATTTTTAATCTCTTCGGCCAATTTCTTCATAATCCATTTACGATTTTGCGTATCTAAATTTTCATTAAATAAATACGGTTTCTCCACTTGTTCTTCCAATTTGGAAATGGCATTTTCACTATTGTAAACATACCGCCCTCCCTGCAAAGAAATAGGACCGGTAATTTCCAACAAATCATTTAAAACAGTGGCATTAACGGCAAAAACTCCGTCAAATTTATTATTTCCCCCGGCATACCTATAAAACCGTTTAGCTTGTTTAACATTTTCCGGAAAATCGGGAGAGAAATTGGAATCTCTAAACTTCCATTTTTTCAAACTCAATTTCCTACGCAAAGGATATGGCGGAGCAACTTTAACATTGATTCGCTGATCCAACAAGTTGGCATCTTCAAAATAAAACTTTTCTATCTGACCGTTTTTAACAGTCATTACCACATATTGTCCCAAAAAACCACCCCCCGGTCTTAACTCCATATTATTTTGCAACAAAACCAAGTATCGTCTTTCCACTCCGTCTTGTTTGGTAAGTTCTTGAAAGATTTTATTGGCCACTTCAATTTCTTTTTTCGTATCTTTATTAATGGGCAATAATTGCGCCACTTTATTAACCACCGTTGCACTATTTTTCAAAAACTCCGTCCGATTACCATCATTGGCAAACCATTTTTTAACAAAAAAACCACCAATAAAAAAAACAGCCACAACAATAGCAAGCCCAATTAATATTTTAACAAACAAACCGCTTTTTCCCTTTTTCTCTTCCGATTTGGTTTTTACTTTAAACATTTTTATTGCTAAAGGACACTAAAAATAGCTCTATTCACTCTTCTAAATGATTTCCAAACGCTATTTTTACCCCCTTGTGATTATTAATTTAATTATTTTTTTGAAACGACAACACCATAATAACACATCGCTCAAACTTTTTCAACATGCTTTTTTCAACACTTATCATTTCTCTCGACATTGTCACTTCAAATAATCATCCAAAAAGAATTTCGGTAGTCCGACTGATAAATTTCCGATAGTCAAACTACCGATGTTATCAACAACTTACTACAAACCGACTTTTCCCAAATGCTTAACTGCTTCCGTCTGCTCAGAATTAACTTTGTCCGGTACAAATATCTGAATTTTCACCAAATGATCTCCTTTAGCAAAATATCCACTTCTCTTAATACCTTTGCCTTTTATGCGCAAAATATCACCACCTTTGGTTCCGGCAGGAATTTTTATTTTTGTTTCCCCGTAAACAGTATCAACTTTTACCACATCTCCCAAAACCGCTTGGGAAAATTTAATTTCTTTCACCCCTACAATATCATTACCTTGACGCTCAAACTTGGAATCAGATTGAATATGTACCGTTATATACAAATCACCGGCTCGGCCTCCACCCCGAGGAGTCTCGCCACGACCGACAACTTTAATCGTTTGCCCATCTTCAATACCGGCCGGAATATCCACTTCTATGGTTTCATATTCTTTAACCACTCCATCACCACCACATTCCGAACATTTTACTTTTGGCACCTTTCCGGAACCGTGACATTTATCACAAACCGTTGCCTGTTGAATGTTGCCAAAAATTGTTCGAATACTCTTGGTGACTTGTCCTGTCCCTCCGCACTGAGAACACTTCTCCAATTCCTTATTTTCTGCCCCCGTGCCATCACATTTGGAACAAGTAATATTTTTGTATAATTCAATTTTTTTCTTAACTCCCTTAGCCATTTCTTCAAAAGTAATTTCCACATCAACGGCAATGTCCGAACCGGATTTTTGACGATTGACGGTGGAACGACCGCCAAAACCGGCGGAACGAAAAACATCGGAAAAAATATCCTCAAAACCGCCACCGCCAAAGTGAAATTCAAACCCATCTCCTCCTTGAGTAAACCCTTCAAATCCGGAAAATCCCCCTCCGGTACCACCAAAACCTCCGGCTTGCTCAAAGCCACTACCAAATTGATCATACTGTTGTCGTTTTTTCGGATCAGACAAAACCTGATAAGCGGAATTTATTTCTTTAAACTTCGCCTCATCACCTCCCTCTTTATCGGGATGATATTTGTGAGCCAATTTACGATAAGCTTTTTTAATTTCTTCTTCTGTTGCCGTCTTGGAAACCCCTAAAATCTCATAATAATCTTTACTCATATATTTAAACTAACTATTTACCAAAAATAATATTCACATACCCATCATACAACATTTTAGCACTACGGTCAACTGTCTGCTAAAAAAATTCCTCTTTTTTCAAAAATATGTTATAATATTATAAACAGTAAATTGCCAAACTATCCAAAAAAAATTAATGCTTATTTTTTGTCATTTAAGATAATCTCATCTTAATAATATTTATTTCAATTTGGTAATTTTAAATTAACTCTTCTGATAAATAATTCTCAAAGCATCAATATGCAAATAAAAAAATATACATTTCGGAAAACAATCGGTGGTCTTTCGGTTATGACCGCGATGTTACTTTTGTTGATAGGTATCAGTGAATACGATCAAATTTTTTCTTCCGCTAAATATGATATTATCAAAAGTTCTCGTTATGCCAAGACAGCCATCCAAGAGTATCAAAATAAACCAAAAGAAGAAAAACATACCTTTAGCTTAGATGATGATGGAGAGATTATAAAAATAAACGAACGAAATGATGGGGAGGTAATTTATCATTATAGAGCGGTAGCCGTTCCGGAATTAATTAATAATTACGAAGACATTCCGGAATTATATCTCCAAATCCAAAAAAACAACAAAAAAACTTGGCAAAAAGCCGATATTTATAAAATAGACCGTGCTAAGGGTCGGTTATATTTTCTTTTAAAATTAGAAAAAAACCACCAAATGGCCTTTACCAATATTTATACGGGGGAATACAAAGTGAATTTAATTCATTAATTTTTTTAAAAAACAGTTTTATTTAAAATACACCGCCCCAAGACGGTGTTTTATTATTTTAAAAATAAAAAGTGACAATCACTCCTTTAAAGATCATCACCATTTTCCTAACTCTACAAATTCTGTCTAACAACTGCCCGTAAACCAATTTCAATTTTACAGACTAAACTTTAAATATCAA
>CAYORE010000036.1:0-7475 GCA_964406325.1 uncultured Bdellovibrionales bacterium
TTATTTTCAAACGGTGGTGGTAAATCCATCCAAATGGATTAGAGAAAAGCCGAATAAGTTTAAGAATGTAGTGATAAATATTGAATTGAATAAGGAGAGGGTGCGATGGCCGGAAAAGGGAAGTACGGAGTTGTTGTTGGAGGAATGAGTTGATATTTTCCTACTAAGTTAAAGTTTGTCATGTATATATAATGTTTCATTGTCGCAATAATTGCTTATTGGTTTTTATTTGGTGGCTTTATTGTTGAATATTGATTAATAAGTGTTGTTTTAAGAGAAAATAAATTTGTAAATTTTATGGCTGTTGATACATTAATTTATAAAGATTTTTATCAAGTTGAGGCGGAGGATTTTGCCATAGAGCCGGAAAATCCTTCTCTGTTTGTGACCTTGTTAAAAGCGACGGGTATTTTTTTCTTAATTACTTTTATTGTTTTTGGAATTACCAATTATCAATTTATTAAGGCGCAGATTGTTGATTGGAGGAGTGGAGGTAGTTATGATGATTTTAATGCCGATGTTGATTTAGATGGTTTGCCTGATTGGTGGGAGAGGAAATATGGATTAAGTTTGGAAGAGGATAATGCCAATGAAGATAACGATAATGATGAAGCAAATAATTTATTAGAATATCAATTTGATACCAATCCTTTTGTGGCGGATACGGATGAGGACGGTTATCCTGATGGTCGAGAGATAAAGAACGGATACAATCCGAACGGCGAAGGTCGTTTGGATACGGATGGTGACGGGTTGCCCGATTGGTGGGAAATAAAAAACGGTTTGGATAAAAATGATAGTGTTGATGGAGAAGATGATTTGGATAAAGACGGTTTAAGCAACAAAGATGAATTTTTTTATAACACCAATCCTTTGGAGGTAGATACGGATCAAGATGGGGTGAGTGATGGTGATGAAGTATCTCAAAAAAGTAATCCGACCGGCAAGGGTCCTTTGATCGTTAAGGAAAAAACAATGAACGATGCTGATGGTGACGGGTTGGATTTATTTCACGAAAATTTATTTGGTAGCGATCCGAATAATCCGGATACGGATGGAGATGGTTATAGTGATTACAGAGAGGTTTCACGAGGATATGATCCGACCGGGGGATTGTTTATGGATACGGTTTTAAAAATTCCGGCAATCGGAGTGGAAGCACCGATTATTTGGGTACAAGGAACTAAAGAGGAAGAAATTCTGGATAAGTTAGAGCAGGGCGTAATTCATTATCCGGGAACACCAATTCCTTCAATGAAAGGCAATAGTTATATTACCGGACATAGCAGTTATTATTCTTGGAGCAAGAGTAAGTTTAAAGATGTGCTGAGAAATATCAATAAATTAAAAGTTGGAGATGAAATAATTTTTACCTTTAGATTGGCTAACGGTAAAAGTACGGATATTGTTTATAAGGTAACAAAACCGGGAGTGGTTGTTCTGCCGGATGATGACAGGTTATTTGAAGATTTTGAAGGAAGAGAAGTTACCTTGGTAACCTGTTGGCCTATCGGGACCAATTTAAAAAGAATGATGGTTAAGGCGGAGTTGGCTCGTCCGAAATTAAAATAAATTAGAGTAATTTATTAATAGGGGACTGAAAGCAGTTCTTTGAGGAAAATTTAAAAATAATTTTATAAATTTTAAGAATAAAAATATGAGTGAAACTAAAACGGAAAAAAGCGATTGGCAAGATACTTATGAACAACAAGGGGAGCAACAAGGGGAGCAGATAATGTTTTCGGTGGTTATTCCAACTTACAACGAGGCCTCTAAAGAGGAGGATATGAGAAAGCATCTGCGAAGTATCAAGGAGTATTTTAAAAAACTTGGTCAATCCTATGAAG
Source organism: uncultured Bdellovibrionales bacterium (assembly GCA_964406325.1). GTDB lineage: Bacteria > Patescibacteriota > Minisyncoccia > Moranbacterales > DUUL01 > S145-42. The sequence continues at coordinate 1,848 of CAYORE010000036.1, forward strand.
TAGTTGTTGTTTTGGACGGTCCAAATGACGGCAAAACGCCGGAATTGGTAAAAAGTATCGCTCAAACTGATAAGGCCATCAAGGTTATAGACCGCAAGGAAAATAAAGGTAAGGGTTATTCGGTGAGGGAAGGTTTATTGGCCGGTAAAGGTCAGATTAGATTGTTTACGGATATGGATGGAGCAACTCCGATAAATATGTTAGATCGGTTTATTCCGGAATTTCAAAAAGGAGCGGATATTGTTATCGGTTCGCGTGACTTAAAAGAATCAACCATTGCCGTTCATCAGCCGAAATGGAAAGAATGGTTGGGGGATATGGGAAATTTGTTAATTCAATTTATCGGCGGTTTGTGGGGGATGAAAGATACTCAGTGTGGATTTAAGGCATTTACGGCTCAGGCGGTAGAGGATATTGTTCCACGAACGACAGTAAATCGTTGGGGTTTGGATTTTGAGCTTTTGATGATTGGGAAAAAATTAGGTTACGAGATTAAGGAAGTACCGGTGGAGTGGATTGACAAAGGAGAGAGCTTGGTCGGTTTGAGCGGATATTTTTCCACTTTTGGGGATTTGTTCAAGGTGCGTTGGAATATGATTAGGGGGATTTATCATTTGGGAGAAGGAGGAAAACGCGAGGAAGAGAAGAAATAATAAAAATATTAAAACAAAAAATAAAATGTTGTTTACAAAGAAGAAAAAAAACGATTATATAGAAAGAGATGGTGGTTACAGTGAGTTGAGGCAAGATTTGGTAACCGGAGATTGGGTGGTTATTGCCGACAACAGAGGCAAAAGACCAAATAAGAAAAAAATTTTTGAACCGGCGTGGTCGGATAAAGATATTCCCAAAGAAAAGGATTGTTTGTTTTGTGATCCGGTGAAAACAAAGCAAGAGCCGGCAGTCTTGATTTACGAAGATTCAAGGGGTGAGTGGACAACAATGGTGTTTCCCAATAAATACCCGGCTTTTAAACCATTGCCGGAAAATCAAAGAATTAAACATTTGGAGGAAGGACCGTATTTTTTGATGGATGGAGTTGGTTATCACGAGTTGATTATTACCCGGGATCATAATCGTCAATTGGGAGAATTAGAAGTGGAAGAGGTGGCGGAAGTGTTGGATGCTTATCAAACTCGTTATCTGGAATTAATGAATAAAAAATTCGTGCGCTATATTGAAATTTTTCATAATTATGGAAAGGCGGCCGGTGGTTCAATATATCATCCTCATTCTCAGTTGATGGCAATTCCGGTTATTTCTCCTTATATCAATTCGGAATTGAAAGGAGCGGAACAATACGAAAGAGAAAGGGGAGAATGTGTGTATTGTGCTATGTTAGAAGAAGAGAAAAAAGTAAAACAAAGAATTGTTGCGGAAAATGATGAATTTATCGCTTTCTGTCCTTTTGCTTCTCGGCGAGCTTATGAAGTTTGGGTAATGCCTAAAAAGCACAGTCCTTATTTTGAGAGAATGACCGATAGTGATAAAATGGCGGGGGCGGAAATTTTAAAAGAAGCATTATTTAGATTAAGGAAGTTGTTGAAAGGAACGGCTTATAATTTTTATTTACATACAGCACCTTGTGACGGTAAGGACTACCATTCTTTTCATTGGCATTTTGAAATTTTGCCAAAAACTTCCATTTGGGCCGGATTTGAGTTGTCTACAGGCATTGAAATTAATGCCGTGTCGCCGGAAAAGGCCGCTGATGAATTAAGGATAATTCTTTAAGTGGCTGAAGTGGCTTTTGCTATTTTTTGAAAAAATTTATCAATTGATTGGGATTAGTGTACGCCGGTTGGGAATCTGTAAAATTGAAAATAATTTTAACCAGCATGCGCCGGTCAGGAATTTTAAATCAATTTTAAATGATTTAATTTGAAATGTTAAAAGTTTAGTTTGTAAGACGGAGTTTGGAAGCAGTTCCACAAAAATATTACGATAGTTGAAAAAATTTTATTGAATGAAATGTTGAATAGTAAAAAAATATTCAGAGATAAATTATTGATATTAAGCACTCTGGTTGGAGTGGGATTTTTTTTATTCTTTGGTTTTTATCACTTAACACAATTTGAAACCAGCGATGAGCATCTTTGGCGAGATAAAAGAATTCCCGCTTATTGGGAGGGTATTAAAAACGGTTTTCAAAAGGGGGACTGGAGCAAAACTTATATTAACGACAAACCGGGAGTTTCTTTGGCTTTGGTTTCAGGGGTGGGAGTGCCTTTTTTGCGGGAGCCGGATTTAAAAGATTGGAGCAAAAAAGAAAAAGAGAGCGCCGGGAGATATAAAATTTACGACACAACCATTACTGAGCATAATAATTTTGTTTTAAGGGTGCCTTTATTGTTATTTCTCGGGTTGGTTATTTTTCCATTGTTGACTTATTTGGTTTTTAAAGTGACGAAAAGTAGAGAGGTTGCCTCTCTTTTTGTGGTGTTATTAGGATTAAATCCGATTATAATAGGAATTGGTAGAATTCTTAATCCGGATACGATTTTGTGGGGAGTGACAATGGCGGCTTTTTTGAGTTTCGTACTTTTCTTGAAAGGGGAAAAGGGTTATGGGTGGCGGACCGGTGTTTTAACCGGATTGGCTTTGGTGAGTAAGTATACGGGGAATTTGTTGTTTTTATTTTATTTAATATTTGGGTTGTTGTATTTTTTGTATAAACAGGACTTAAAAGTTAATGAGTATTGGCGGAGGTTTCTGGGAGGTTATTGGAAGATAGTGGCAATTTCTTGGAGTATTTTTGCCGTATTGGTTCCGGCGGTTTTGCAAACGCCTTATTTTTTTTCTTATTTAAAACCAAAATTTTTTGCTCGCGGGACTTATTTTTCTCCGGCGATTAAACCGGTTATTATACCTTTGATTTTCTTTTTTGTTATTTTGGCGGGAGATACTTTTTATGCCAACAGTTTTTTGTTGAAACGAATTAAAAAAATATTTCAACAAAGAGGAGTGTTTTATTTGAGTCGTTTGTTGAGTTTGGCGTTGTTGCTATTGTTTGGGTTTGTCTTGGTGAATGCTTGGAGTGGGGCAAGATTTTTTCCTTTAGACGATTTAAAGGAAATAATTGGCAGTACGCGAAAATTACACTTTGATTTTTTGACAGGAGGATTTAGCTTGTTCGTTTATTTCAAAAAGCTGTCTTTGCAGGCGGTTAATTTTATTTTTGCTTTGCCGGAATTTATTGTGATAACGGTGATGTTGTTATGGGTGTTGGTTTTGAAGGATGTGAAAAAAATTTTGTGGTTGGATTTGGTAACTTTTATTTCCTTATTGCCTTTTATATTTTTTATCGGAGGGTTAAAGGCAAAGGTGTTCGTAAATGTGCGTTATGCCATTATTTTGTTTCCATTTTTTATTCTATTAACTTCTTTGGCTCTGGTGAATTTTTGGCAATATTTTAAAGTCAGAGAGCGATTGGGACGAAAAGCTTTGTGGATTGGAGGGTTGGCGGTGGTGATAATGATTGGTTGGCAAATAGGTGGAATATTGAATATCAGGCCGTATTATTTTAATTATCAAAATATTTTTTTGCCAAAAGAATATGTTTTGACGGATTCCTGGGGCTATGGAATGTTTGAAGCGGCGATGAAATTAAATTCTTTGCCGGGAGCGGAAGATTTGGTGGTTTGGTCTGACCGAGGAGCATTTTGTCATTATTTTGTCGGACATTGCGTGAAAAATCGTCGAATGGATCGTTCCAAAATTGTGCCGGATTTTTTTGTGGTGACTCGTCGCAATGTGGCCAGGAAAAGATTTTTTGATTGGCGAAATGACAGTGGAAAGTTTGCCAAACATTTACCGGAATATTATTATCAAGGGGATGTTTTTGAAAAACCTTGGTGGGAATTGGATATTGACGGCAGAAAGAAGAATTATATTAAAATTATTAAAGCGGAGGAAAAGTAAAAGTATTTTTAATTATTTTTTATTATATTAAATGAAAAAAATTGTTTTAATTGGAATGGGAATATTTTTATTAGTCGGAGCCGGTTTTGGTTGGTGGTATTTTCAAAAATATGACAATGATAATTATGAGCATATCGGTTTTTTTCCAACGATGAAATTAAAACCGATCTGGGAACGAAAAATAAAAACAAATCAAGAAATTAAGTTTGGTATTATTACGGATACTCATGTTCATCCCAAACGAATTAACAGACAAGATAAAAGGGAGGATGCCCCCAGGTATTTAAAGGATAAATTATTGCAACCTTTAAACAAATTTGTGGCGGATATGATTAAATTTAAACCAAACTTTGTGGTTCATTTAGGGGATGTTATTGAGGGAACCAATGATAGTGCTTATGTAGGTAAAGTTGGCCTTGATTTGGTGCGGGAACAATTGGAAAAAATAGGAGCGCCGATTTACTGGGTAATTGGTAATCATGATTTGCGGTCGGTGACCAAAGATGAATTTAAAGAAACTTTGGGGCTAGGTTCTTTAAATCAAGTTATTGATAAAGGAGATTATCGTTTTATTGTTCTTGATGGTAATTTCAAACCGACAGGGGAAGATACGAGACCCGGCAAGGGATATATTCCCGGTTTTTTACCGGACAAAATTTTTGAGTGGTTGGAGCCAAAATTACAAACGGATAAACAGGTGGTAGTTTTTATGCATTTTTCTGCTATCCCTAGGGCTGTTGGTAAATCTATCGTTGGGAATGGGGAGCGTTTACAAAAAATGTTGAGTAAATATAAAGTGGTAGCTATTTTTAATGGGCATATTGAAACTAAGATAGCTAAAGAGTTTGAAGGGGTGAAATATTTTTCTTTACCGGGAACAAAAAAGAGCGAAGAATATAAACAGTGTTTTTATGAAGTTTATTTAAAAGGAAGAGAGGTTAAGGTGAAGATGTTTTATGTAGATCCGGAAACCAAAGAGATGAAAGAAGAGTGGTTGAGGTAGTTAAGTCTGTGAAGTTGAAAATTAAAAAAATTCATCAAAAACGGAGATTGGAAACATCTTTTTAAAAATTTTTGAAAAGTATTTTCTTGACAGGTTGATATTTTGAGAGTTTAATGATAAATATAAAAAGGGTTTTTAGAAGTTTTTAAATCTGTAAATTTGCAAAATAATGACGAAAAATATAACAAAAGAGGAAGTTGAATATACTGCCGAATTGGCTCGGTTGGAGTTTTCCGATGAAGAATTAAACAAGTTGGCCGGAAATTTGGATGACATTTTGGGATATTTTAAAGATTTGGGAGAGGCGGATACGAGCAGGGATATTAGAATTAATCATTATGATTTTATTGGCGAAAAGAAGAATCATTTTCGGAAAGATTCTTTAGAAACAACCGGAGATGAGGTGGAGGAAGCAATTAAAAACAATTTTCCTTTTAGGCAGGGTGATTTATTGGCAGTCAAGTCTGTTTTAAAGAAAAAGTAAAATTACCAAAAGTTGGCAATGAAAGTAAGCAATAAACAATTTATAAGATTATGATAAAAGAATTGCACAAAAAAATAAAAAGTGGTGAAAAAACCAGTGAAGAGATTTGTCAGGAATATTTGAAAATTATTGACAACAAGAATGCTGAATTAAATGCTTTTATTGAGGTTTATAATCAGGAAGATGTTTTGGCGCAGGCACGGAAAGTTGATGAAAAAGT
>CAYORE010000037.1:0-3687 GCA_964406325.1 uncultured Bdellovibrionales bacterium
CGGCAGTGATGATGTTACCGAGCAATATGTTGATTTGCAAGCACAAATTAGAAACAAAAAAGCAGAGGAGGAAACTTTTCGTAAATTATTGGAGCGGTCCGGTAAATTGGAAGATGTTTTGAAAATTACCAGAGAAGTGGCGCGCGTGCGGGGAGAAATAGATAGGTTGGAACAACGGATAAAATTTATGGAAAGACAGACGGATATGGCGACAATTAATGTTTCCTTGGTGGAATATGAACAGGTTGTTGCTACACAAAATACCTGGAAGCCATGGCGAGTTGCCCAAAGAGCTTTGCATGATTTGGTGATCAAGGGTCAAGGACTGATTGACGGTTTGATTTATTTTGTAATTGTACAATTACCGTTATTATTTGCGGTTGCTTTAGGGATATTTATCTTGTATAAAATTGGTGTAAAGATGCTTAATAGATTTAGAAAGTAAAAAACAATAGGAGGTTGAAGATTTGGAAAATTTCTTTGTGATGAGTTGAATCTAGTGATTTGATTTGTAAGATTAAGATAAATATTTGTTGGTCAAGACCGTAGTGTATCGGTTAAAATTGGGTGTGTGCCGGTTAAAATCAGCATACGCCAGTCAGGACCAGCATTCGCCGGTTAAGACCAGTATTCGCCGGTCAAGAGTTGGAAGGATTTCACATCCGTCGGCTGTTTTTGGTAGAATGGTGGAGTAGGTTACGGCTTAATTAAGATTTAAAATTTCTTTTTTGGGTATTGTCATAAAATATTGCAAAGGTAAGATTGTGTAGGTATAATGATAGTGTTAGGGAAGATAAGTAGAAAATAAAATAATTTTATGACAACAACTCAAAACAAGCACCAAAAAGAATTTGAGAAGTCCTATAAAATGTTAAATAAGGCTCAGCGAGAGGCGGTGGATACCATTGATGGTCCGGTGGTGGTGGTGGCCGGTCCCGGAACGGGGAAGACGCAGATTTTAACTTTGCGAATTGCTAATATTATCAATCAGTTGGGGGCGGATATGGCGGAAAATATTTTGGCCTTGACTTTTACCAATGCCGGAGTGCAAGCTATGAGGGAACGATTGGCGGAGTTCGTCGGCGTAGAAATGGCTTATGATGTTAATATTTTCACTTTTCATTCTTTTGCTCAAACACAGATTGAAGAGAATCCGGAAATTTTTTCCCGTTTTATTTTTGCTCGTCCGGTAACGGAAATAGAAAAAATTCAAATTATGGAGAAAATCTTGAATGAGAATGATTACCGGACTATTAAAAATTTTGCCGGCTCTTTTGAGTATTATGCTCCAGAGCTCTTGAAGGCGATTGACGATTTAAAGTCGGAAGCGATTTCTCCGAAAAAATTTCAGAAAACTTTGCAGAGTATTGAAGCAAGAATTTTAGAGGAGGAGGGAGAGAATGCTTATTTGAAGCGTAAATCCGGTAATAGGCAAAAAGGTGATTTGAAAAAAGCGGTGGAGGATAAAATCAGGCAACAGGAGGAGAAGCAAGAAGAGTTGTTGGATGTTTACAAAAAGTATCAAGGGATTTTGCAAGAGAAAAAGTTGTATGATTTTTCCGATATGATTTTGGCAGTGGTGGAAGAGGCGGAGGAGAATGAGGATTATCTTTTGACTTTACAAGAAAAATTTCAGTATATTTTGGTAGATGAACATCAAGATACCAATGATGCTCAAAACAGAATGGTGGAATTGATTGGGGAGGCAAAAGTGAATGAGGGGCGACCGAATATTTTTACGGTGGGAGATGAAAAGCAAGCTATTTACGCTTTTCAGGGTGCCAGCTTGGAGAATTTTTTAAAAATTCAAAAAAAATATAAAGAAGTTAAGGTGATTAATCTGGAGAATAACTATCGTTCCAGTCAGTGCATTTTAGATTCGGCCCATTCCGTTTTGGCGGGAGATGTTGCTTTAAGAGCTAAAAATAAGGAAGTGTCGGATTTAAATCAACCGGTGCGAGTGGTGGAGTTTGGCGATTATAAAGAAGAGTTGTTGTGGTTGGCGGAGGATATTAAAAAACGATTGGCGAAAAATGTGCCGGCGGAAGAAATAGCGGTTTTTTATCGGCATAATAAAAATTTGGCGGAAATTAAAAATATTTTAGATAAACAAGGCATTGTTTATCAAGTTTTTTCCAAAGAGAATATTTTGGACGATCGAGAGATTAGAAAATTTATTTTATACTTGCGGGCGGTTAATAATCCTTACAATGACGAAGTTTTGGGGAAATTGTTGTTTGTTGATTTTTTGAAATTGGACACTTTTGATGTTTTAAAGATTTTGCGAAAGCTTGCCTGGCGAGGTCGAGGAGAAATGAAAAATAAATCCATTTTAAAAATAATTTCTTCTCCGGATGTTTTGAAAAAAATTGAAGTGGAAAAATCAATTGAATTACAAGGATTGGCCAACAGATTGAAAGAATTTAAAAAGCGGGCGGAGAATATGGATTTTTTGGAGTTTTTGGAATGGTTTATCGCCGAGTCCGGATTTTTAAAGCATATTTTAAGCTTACCAGATTCTGTCGGAGCTTTGCGTCGTTTGGAAAAGATTTTCAATGAAGCTCGCCAACAGGTGAATGTTCGGTCGGAAAGTGGACTGGAAGACTTTTTGAATTATTTGGAAATTTTGGAAAAATATAATATCGTTTTGGAGTTGGGAAGAGACAATTCTGCACCGGGAGTTCGTTTAATGACCGCTCACGGTTCCAAGGGTTTGGAATTTCAAGAAGTATATATAACCAATTTTGTGGAGGGAGCTTGGCCTTCCCACAAAAGAGGAAGATCTTTTGTTTTGCCGGTTAAAAAAGGATTGGGAGAAGTGGATGATGAGCGAAGGTTGTTTTATGTGGCCTTGACCAGAGGAAAATGTCGAGTGAGTATCAGTTATTCCCGGCAGGATTTGGAGGGACGAGAAAAACAACCTTCCAGATTTTTGGAAGAATTAGGGGAAAAGTTTGTTCGGAGAGAAGAAGTTAAAACGCAAAATCTCCGGCAACGGGTGGAGAAATTTTTTATTCCTCAAAAGGAGAAATCTTTAACGATATTTGATCCACAATACATCAAAGAACAGTTCTTAAAAAACCCTCTCTCTGTTTCCGCTTTGAATAATTATATGCAATCACCTTTGAAATATTTTTTTCGCAACTTATTGCGCTTGCCCAGCGCTCAAACTAAACCACTTATTTTTGGAAATATAATTCACCGGTCTCTGGAAGATTTTTTTCGAGCTTCCGCTGAAAAGAAAGAAATTTTGAGCGAAAAGGAATTATTAGCTTATTTTTCTCGGGCTCTGGAAAGAGAGCGAATGCCGGAAAAATATTTTGCGGAAATCCAAAAAAGAGGAGAGGAAGTTTTAAGAAAATATTATAATCATTATCGAGATGAATTTTTACCCGATGTGGAAACGGAGAGTAGATATTACACCACTATGCAATTGAGGAATGGAGAAACCTTGAAACTTTACGGAATTATGGATAAAATTGAAAAAAGTAAAGACGGACGGCAGTTGCGAGTGGTGGATTATAAAACGGGAAGAACTTTCAGTGAAAAGAAGAGGGAGGAAAAAGAAAATTTGGAGCGACAAGTTGTTTTTTATAAATTGCTTTTGGATAAATATCATCAAGGCAAAAATCGGTCGGAGATTAAAGTGACGGAAGGAGTTTTGGATTTTGTGGAGCCGAATAAAAA
>CAYORE010000038.1:0-8538 GCA_964406325.1 uncultured Bdellovibrionales bacterium
GAAGTGCGATGTCGTCCCAGTCCTTTTTCCAAATCATCGCTTTCAATACCATTAACTATCGGGGCTTTAATTTTCACTTTATCCGTATCAATTTCCAACCAAAAACTTCCCAAATCCGCCTCCGAAAATTCTTTTTTATTCTCTTTTCTACCCAATCTTCTTTCTTTTGTAACAACACTTTTTTTCTCCTGTTTATTTTTTGCTCCCTGATCATCCACCAAACCAACATTTCTTTCCCCGAAATACCAAGACCAAAAGAAAACATAGCTCACTGCAAACAATAACAAAAATATTTTCTTTTTATGTTTTTTGAAAAACAACAAAACCGTTCGTCCAATACCATCTTGATTATCAATATATTTTTCTTTGACACTTTCTGCCGACCTTGCAACAACTATTTTTGTTTTTTTAAATATTTTATTGATTTTTTTAACAAAAACCGAGAATATTTCTTTAAATTGCATAGATTTTAAATTTAAATATAAAATACCAATTAACAAATATACGATTTGTATTTATTAAGCAATAACAATCCCTCTTCAGTTTCACACCAAACACCTCTCAATTAATTATACCACATTTTAAACCAAAAGTGCGATTAATCGCACTTTTGGTTCACCGCCTCTTAACAACAATCATTTCTTTTTATTCTTTCATTTTCAATAATAACACTTTCCACAAAGAAACCCAATCCTCGCCCGTCTTAGCTAATTGCCACTCTTGATTAATATAACCAAAATCGGCTTTGGTATAATTTTGACCCTTGGATAAATCAACTACATCAACTCCATTCATTTCCTCACCCGGATCATAAGTTTGAACATAACGCTCAACATCCTCCTCTTTAACCACTACTCTATATTTTCCCTCCGGCAAATCTTCAAAAATATAATGTCCGTTATGATTAGTATCTGTTCGTAAAACAATATCATCCTTTTTGCCATGATCATATTTTCCGTTGGCACCATACCATATCAACTTTACTCGTATATCTTCCAGCCCAATTTCTCCTTCGTCTTGACGACCATTACCGTTACTGTCCAACCAAATAGTATTTCCAATAGAACCGGTTCCGGCAAATTCCTCTATCATTACCGGTCCGGCCGGATCAACAATAATGCCGTTAACCACTCCATCTGAATCATATTCACCTCCATCAGTCAACTGAAAAGTAACCGTCGTAACAACTTTATCCCCCACTTTTGCTGTTCCATAGGTAACCTTATCGGAAAAATCCACAAACTTATGTTTATTGGCAATGTACTTTCTATAATGCCAACGACTGGTGTCGTACTCTTTATCCCAATAATAAACCACTGTAGTTGTCCCTCCCCAAACATCACAATCAATATCACTACCATGTAATCCTAACTCATAATCATACTCCGGATCAATATCCGGCAAATCATTTTCCTTATAATACCTGGCATGAATACTTTTGGAACACTCCGGACTTTGTAATTCTACCGCCACATAACCGTCCACTATATCATTTTTATAAACGGTAACTTCCGGCTGTTCCGCATCCGGAATGCCATCATTGTTGATATCTCCTCCATTTGGACCTTGATTTTCTTCTTCATCGGCAATACCGTCAAAGTCCGCATCTTCAATAACAGAAATTTTTGACTTTTCTTCATACGCGCCAATATCACATCCCGATTCCTGTGGCCTACTAACTCCTCTGGCATCAAACTTTAAACACTCTCTATTATCACCAGCATCGTATAAAGGACTTTTATCGTTAATAGCCATTGTTAAAATATATCCATACTGCCCAAGTGGTCCTATTGGCACCGCCCCTCCATTTTTCCCCAATTTAGACAAACCGGTCGTACTGCCGACAGTTTCAAACATACAGGTCTTATCTGTAGCAAAATTTCCAATATTTTTTACCAAGTCTAAGTCAAAAAAACATTGGTCGGTAACTCCACCGTTAATATCCTTGTTATCCGCCACCACCGTATTACTGATACTCAAACTGGCTCGTTCAGCAAAAATACCTCCACCCCCATTATCAGCAATCGTACTGTTTTTAATAATCACCCTCGGATCATACTCAGACGACTCTTCTCCTTCGTTAAAAACAAAAATTCCTCCCCCTCTATTAACATCGAAATCAACCCCTCCTATTTTAACATCCTCTTCCTTATAACTACCTTTTTCTATTCTCCCATCACCTTCTTTATCTTGCTCCTCCTCTTCATCTTCAATATTTTTACTATTACCGACAATAGTTGTATTGTAAATTTCCGTTACCGTAGAACGATACTCTTTCCACTCCACCATCTTTCCGTTGTTAACAAAAATACCCCCGCTCTCTCTCCCAACATTTCCGGAGATGGTGACATCATTAACAACCAAATGCCCACACTCATTGTAAATTCCACCAACAAGCTCAACCCCCTCATTATTTCTAATAATAGAATTATTAATATGTAAAGACATTGGCATAAAAAATCTGGGACACTCATTCAGCCACACTCCCCCAACATCTTCTCCTCTATTGTTTTCTATTAAAGAGTTATTGATTTCCACTACCACTTGTCTCTCAGCATAAGATTCATTTTTATAATTCACCGCCACTGCATCATTGTTATGAATAAACAAATTTTCCAAGATAATTTTAATATTTTCTTTTGGGTCACCGGAATCATAAGATAAAATATTCACAATGGGACTCTTTGCGCCCCCGGTTATTTCCAAATTTGATAAAGTAATATTAAAAAAATCAAGCCAAAAAGCCCCGCCGGCATTTCTGGCGTTAATAATTGTCCCATTAGAATTTCCATTTATCGTTAAATTAGAATCTAAATAAATTGTCTTACTTAAAATAATTTCTCCCGGCACGGTAATTATGATATCATCATCACCGTTACCGACTACACAAGCATCACTTTCGCTATCGGTATTGGCGGATAAAACCGCCTCCATTAAAGAACAATTCCCATTATCTTTAAATCCTCCTTCCAATGTATCAACCTCAATAGTACTCGCCAAAGTATCCGATTTCCCAAAAACAAATACAACAAAAATGGCAATCGTCAATAAAACTATTTTCTTCATTATTTTTTATTTTTTTTATTTTTATTATTTACAACAGACAAGTCTTCATTACAAAACCGAAAACGGTTGTCCAGTAGAAAACATAATAACACATTTTTATTACTCGGTAAATATTCTTATCCACAATTACACATAATCCCAATACGCAAACGCTACTTATTTTATCCTCCAAAAAATAAAACTCAAAAACAACACTCTTAAACAAAAAATTTCACCAACTTCCACCGCCACCGCCGCCAAAACCGCCACCGGAACCGCCACCACTAAAACCGCTTCCTCCGGAGCCGGCGGAAGAAGGAGCGGATATCATACTACCGGAAGCGGTTCTGGAAAAAGAATTTAAACTATTTGCCAAAACCACCGAATTAAAAGTTTGTCCTCCGACACCTTCATACCACTCCGGTTGTTCTTTGTAAATGTCCTTAAATTGTTCCGCCCATTCTTTCTCCACCCCGAAAACCATAGCGTATGGCAAAAATTTTTCAAATCTTTGAGGATTTTTTTCCGGAGCATTGTGAAATTTAATTCTATCTTTTTCCGCCGTTTCTAAATACATCTTCAAACCCAACAGCTTCTCTTTAATCTCCACACCTTTCTTGGTTCTATGTCCCATTAAAATAGCAAAAAATACTAAAATGAAAAAATTAATACTCCCGGAAACAGCCCAAGCACTTCCAAATAAATTGCTCAAGAAACCAAAAATAACCACTTGAACGACAGCTATCGTCATCATGACACCACCATTAAAATTGGTGTTTTGCGATAAGTACTTCTTGCCTTTTATTTTATCCAAGGTTTGTTTTTTGATTTTATCTACCTTGGTATAAAATTTATTTTTTAAATCTTCCGCCGACACCTTGTTACCATCCCCAAATTCAAATAAACCTTTTAGCAAGGTTTTTTCCTCCGCGGTTAAATGAGTATTTTTGTTTTTATAAACTTCCGATTTATAAAAAGTGTAATCGGTATGCTTAAAAACCTTACCAACCTTTTCCCTTTTAATTTTAATAAACCCCTTAACCGCCAACTGAATAATCATCGCCGAAATATCTTTGGAGCGTAAACTGTTATGCAAAACCGCACTTACTTCCGCCACCGACAAATTATCCGGCACATCATAATAAGGAATAATAGTTCCCCTTCCCTTGGGATCACGACCATGATTCCACCACCTATTAAACGCCCACATCAAAGTGCCCAAAGGCAAAAAAAGTATCCAATTATCCATCAAAAACCACTGCCACTTCCGCCACCACGATGGTTCAATAACTTCCTCTTTATCTACCGCCACAACAATTGTGGCCTCTTCCCCCGGTTGTAGGGAATAAAAATTAAAAACAGCCTCCCGTTCAGACAGTTGTTCAAATTGACAACGCTCCGTACTGCCGTATTCCCCTTTAAAACAATCTTCTTTAATAATTCTCGGTGCCTCCACCTTTGTTAAAACTCGTTGAATCGGCACATCCCAATCCGGACCGATAACATTCCAATACAACTCCGTTTCTTCCGGAAAATAATTTAAAGCACCCAAGACCCGATAACTGATTGTGTAATTATGCTCACCGGAAATCAATTTGTACTTATTGCCTATTTTTATTTCTAAATTTCCACCTCTTTTGTCAACGGAAAAATCAACATCTTTTTCATCCATCTTCACCTCCACCTTTTTTATTTTAATGGTGCGCTTATTGCCTCCGGCAGTAGCATAAGTTATGGGAATAATCCTATAAACACCATGTCGCTCCCGATTACCAAAATTATAATTAATATCCTCTCGAACATCTAAAGAGGAGTCTTTATTGATTTTTATTTCAACTTTATAATCACTGATAATCTCTTGAGCTTCAACACCACTCCAACTCAAAAATAAAAACAGGTTAACCAAACTTAACAAAAATATTTTCTTCATTATTTTTTTCTTTATGCCTGACAAGACTATTTTTGGTTATTAATTTAAATCCCCGTACTCCCAAATCCACCCGTGCCCCTTTCTGTCTCCTCGAGATTATCCACTTCCACCAACTCCGGGTGAACAACTTTTTGAATTAACATCTGTGCTATTTTGTCGCCGACATTAATTTTATGCTCTTGTTTAGATAAATTTTTCAAAATTATTCCCACCTCACCGCGATAACCGCTATCAATCACCCCTCCCATAGTTTTAATTTCATTTTTACCGGCCAAACCACTTTTATCCCAAATTAACCCCACATAACCCTCGGGAATTGCTAAAGAAATTCCCGTTGGACAAATTACCGTTTCTCCCGGCCCAACAGTCAAGTCTTTTACTGAAAACAAATCCATTCCGGCATCGGTCGGGTGAGCATAACGAGGAATTTTAGCCAAAGGATTAACTTTTTTAATTTTAATTTTCATAAAAAATTTATTCAAAAAAATAAGGAATAAAAATTATCAATCCGATAATTAATGCTGTTAAGGCATTGATTAATACCGCTCCCGCCATAACATCCTTTAAGAATTTAAACTTCTTATTTTTGCGTTTACTTTCTAAATCCAACATATGTTCCAAAACGGTGTTTAGAATTTCCATAGTTAAGACACTGGCAATAAGCATTAACAAAATAATGGTATCAAATGTCGTTGTTTTCAATAAAAACATCAATATCAATACCACTGCTCCGATTATGGTTTCAATTTTGAAATTTTGCTCCCTTTTAAAAATCATTACCAATCCTTCACCGGCAAATTTAAAACTTTGTAATAATTTTTTAATACTCATTTATTTGATAATTTAGTTATTTAATTATTTTTTTTAAAATTTTATTCTGCCAATCAAACATTTCTTTTCCATGTTCATAACCGACAATATGCAAAGTACCATGCACAACATTTTTCATAAACTCTTCTTCAAAGCTCACACCATCTTCTTGGGCATTTTTTTTAATAATTTTCGGACAAAGAACAATCTCTCCTTCCAACTTTTTTTCGGTATATTCATAACAAAACGACAAAACATCCGTCGGCTTGTCTTGTTGTCGATACTGCTTATTAATTTTTTCTATTTCTTTTTCAGTAACCAACGCCACGCTAAAATCAACAACTACCTCCTTTTTAAACTCACCAACTTTCGTTAATTCACCCAATGTTTCATTGACTGCTTGACTAATTAACTCCTTGTTTATCGTATTCTTTTTCCCGTTGATTGCAATGTTTATCATAGTTAACTTTACTAAATTTTATTCCGAAACAGCTCGCTCCTCTCGAGCTTTTTTTAATTCCACCGGTTCGCTAAATTTCATATTCTCCTCCACTCCCGTCAAAAACTCTTGCCGAGCACCTTGATTCACAAAATAATCAACAATTTCTTGCACGCGATATTCCGGAGCGCTGGCTCCGGCAGACAAACCGACTACCTTTTTGCCAACAAGCCATTCCGGTTCTATTTCCGTAACAGCATCCAATAATCTCGCCTCCGCCCCGTTTTCTTTAGCCACTTCCACCAAGCGATTTGAATTTGACGATTCTTTAGAACCAACAACCAAAACCAAATCTGTCTTTTTCGCCAATTCGGCAATGGCTTCTTGTCGGTTAGTGGTAGCATAACAAATATCTTTTTCCGCCGGTTCAATAACATTGGAAAATCTTTTCTTAATGGCTTCTATAACGGTTTTTATCTTACCAACATTAAAAGTGGTTTGCGTTAAAATAACTAACTTTTGTTCGGGCTCAATATTCAAACTTAAATTTTCCACATCCTCAACCGTTTCCACAATCGGTACTTCCACTTGAAATCTCTTCGCTTCCCCTACAACCCCTTCCGCTTCCACATGTCCTTGATGCCCGATATAAATTGGTTGTTGTTTGTTTTTTAAAGCGGAAATCATCTCAAAGTGCACTTTGGTAACCAACGGACAAGTGGCATCTATCACTTTAATATTCCTTTTCCCTGCTTCTTCAAAATGTTCCGGTGGTGAACCGTGAGCACTAAAGACCGCCACCGCCCCTTCAGGAATTTCTTTAACCTCATCTACAATTATTGCTCCCTTCTTTTCCAAGTCATTAATAACCGTTTTATTATGCACAATGGCATGTTTAATATAAACCGGTGCTCCAAAAATCTCCAAAGCATCCTCCACCACCTTTATTGATCTGGTTACTCCGGCGCAAAAACCTCGCGGAGAAACAATAATAATTTTTTCCACATCTTTAACCATTAATTTGCTCATTACGATTAATTAAAAAGGAAATTTTTTTCAAAAATTATCCTCAACATCTATCAAACTATTAGTTCTTGACCTTCCCGAGTAACCATCCCCGACTCTCAGCTACCAATTTTCAACTACCGATTCTCAATTACCAACTGATTGCCAATCGGTAATTGCCGACTGCTAATATCAACCGCTAACAATTTTATTATATCATTGTTTTTTTTAATTACCAAACTGGGAAACGACTGAGAAACCCCGCTGGCTTCGCCGGCAGGATTTTATTCCTATCCTTATTTACCTTTATGTTTTGTTTGTTTTTATTATTAAAAGACATAATTCAATTTTAAAACCCGCCTTTTGACGGGTTTTAAGATTTGTGTTTTTAATAAGGTTTTTGAATTGAATCCTAAGTCAATATCAATCAAATAATCCTTAAATTAAGCCTTTGGTTTAATTAGTCTCATTAATGGTTCCACTCTCTCCGGGGTTAACTCCGCAAGGAGGACACTGAACCTGTTTGTTTTCACAAACATCCGGTTCACCGGGAGCATGTTTGATAACATTATCTGCATAATTTTCTCTGGTAACATGGATAAAATCGCCTTCATTCGGAAAACAAGCTGTTTCTTTTTTAAAGGGAGTGTGAATTTCCGTGGCCATTTCACCACAATGATCGGAACAATTAGCCGGAGCAATTTGGCAGGAATAAGTATAACCGGCTGTGCACTGACAATCTGTTGGGGCATAAGTATCTGATGTAGCATTAATTATTGTTCCTTGTGCATTCTGAGAAATATCTACAAAACTTCCCAAAGAAGCTCCTCCGTTTGTTCCACATTTCCAACTGAAAGTACCGTTATTCAAACTAACACTATTGATATGCCCTTCCTGACAAGCGTCATTCCTGTCGTCATAGGGAGCACTTGTAGTTGGAGCACAACTACCAAATTTATGTGCCAAACAACTGGCTGAATCATATCCGCTTTTAACACAATTCCAGGTCCAATCTCCATCAACTTCCGTCATTGTATCGTCAAAATCACTCACCGTAAACCCTGCTCCACAAAGATTAGGGCTGGTAGCCGTTAAAGTTTCATACTCCCCTGCATTAGCCGAACCACATTCCGCTTTTTTGGTGTAAGCACATTTAGAAGCGCCGTTACAATCGGCAACTTTGTGCCAAGCAACATCCTTGGTTAGATTAGAATCAGCATTGGGACACTTTGTTGCTCCGATAGGAAGAGAGCCGGTACAGGTATATTGTCTATTGGCACTACAATGAATTGCCCCTTCTCCGGCACTA
>CAYORE010000039.1:0-5107 GCA_964406325.1 uncultured Bdellovibrionales bacterium
CGGAACAGTCATTCTCGGTTTATCGGGATAACCGTATGGATTATCGGTATCTGTTGCGTTGCTGTTTGTATTATCAATATAATAACACTCAGTACTTGCTTCACTTGGCCACAAAGGACATTTTGTATTTACATCGGGGGATGGAGTATCAATGGGATGTAATCCACCACCCCAAGTATTTCCGGGATCCGGAATTCCAATTGGTGGATTATATGCTTGGACTGAATTTGTAAATAATAAACAAGATACTCCCAAAGTGAATAATTTAACTACTGTTAAAAACTTGTTGACTTGATTCATTTATTTTTATTTTTTAATTTACATTCTAAAGATGATTATTTATTTTGGGACTGCTTTCATTATCCGACGGGATATTGTCCGCAAAATTACTCACACCACCCCGTTCCGGTCATATCCAATCCCAAACTATGTCTTAATATTAACATAGCATCGGTAGAGTTGGCAATGCTGTCACAATTCACATCTCTGAATTGTTTTCTAATGATTATTAATAAATCATAGTTTTATCATCCAAACATTTTTCTCCGGCAAATTCCACTTCTAAAGTGGAGTGTCCGATGCCCAATTTAATCAATCTGTTTTTTACTCGTTTCCTTAAGTCTCTCAATTCCTCTTTGGGAATGTCTTTATCAACAACAATATGAGCGCTTAAAATATGCCTTTCTCCATCCAACGACCAGATATGTATATCGTGTACGTCTTTTATTTGAGTTAGTTTCAACAATTCCTTCTTTAAATGTTTCGAACTAATATTGCCGGGTACGGCTTGTAAAAACAGTAATCCTATTTGTTTCATATTTTTCATAATGCCCAATCCGATAAAGACCATTACTCCAATTGACAAAATCGGATCCAATATCATCAATTCTGTAAATGACATTACAATACTAACAATAAAGATGACACTCCATCCCAAAACATCTTCCAGCAAGTTTAAAGAAACCATTTTTTCATTCATACTTTCTCCTCGTCTGGTGCGATAAGCCGAATAGCCATTGACTGCTATCCCCAATAAAGACAATCCTATCATCCCCTTAGTGTTGATGGGAACGGGATGAATTAATCGTGGTATTGTTTGCCAAAGAATAAAAATGGAGCCGATTATTAAAACAAGGGCATTAATAAAAGCTCCCAACAGAGAAAATCTTTTGTAACCGTAAGAAAATCGTTCTGTTCTTTTTTTGTCGGAATATTTTTCCAGCCACCAAGACATTCCGAAGGAAAATGAATCTCCCAAGTCATGTAAAGCATCTGATAAAATCGCCATACTGTTCGTCAGTAAACCGCCGATAATTTCTATGATGGTAAAAGTAATATTCAGAAAAAAAGCCGTTTGAATATTTTTTATCGTCTGTTGACTGTTTTTTGTTTTTGTTTGCATTATTGTTTAAAATTTCCCGTTTATTGAAACTACCTCCAAATTTCCCTTTTTAATTTAATGTTCGCAATGATGGATAAATTTTATTTTCCGCAACATTTTTTATATTTTTTTCCGCTTCCGCAAGGACAGGGATCATTTCTGCCGACCTCTTTGTTTTGATTAACAATCGGTTGGGATTTTTTTTCTTCCCGAGAATTATTATCCGAACCTGCTTCTTCGATTGAAGCAATGTTATCTTGAGAACTGCCGGTCTCCATAGGGATAGCGTTAAAGCCGACTGAATCTTCTCCTCCGCTGTAATTAAAATTATCGCCCAAGCTAACAACATTTTCTCGGGGAATTGCTTCCACTTTAAAAATAGCCGACACCACTGAACGATTGATATTTGCCAATAAGGTTTGGAAAATACCGTAGGCCTCTTTTTTGTAAATGATTAACGGATCAATCTGGGCATAACCCTGAAAACCGATTCCCTCCCTTACCCTGTCCATATGCTCCAAATGATCCATCCAAAAACTATCAATATTTTTCAAGTATAAATTCTTTACAATCAACTGCATCTGTTCTTGCCCAATTTCATTTTGTTTTTTATCGTAAGCTTTTTGTACTTTTGTTAATAATAAATCTTTGATTGCCGACCGTTTTTCTTTACCGGTTATATCTCGTTTCATTACTTCTTCCAATTCTCGTCGCACTTCCTGTTTGTCATCACCGGTAATGGCATTCAGTTCCTCCGCCAACTCTTTAATATCCCAAGCATCCTCATCATCTCCGGCAGTCAAAGCTCCGACCAAAGCATCTATATCTTCCGTAAACAATTTTTGTACCTCCGGAAAAATATCTTCTTTCTGTAAAATATTTAAACGCTTTTTGTAAATAGTTTCCCTTTGTTTATTCATTACATCGTCATATTCCAAAACTCGTTTACGCATATCAAAATTAAATCCTTCAATTTTACCTTGAGCCGATTCAATAGATTTGGAAATCATTTTGTTTTCAATGGGCTGATCATCCGGTAGCCCCAATTTTTCCATTATACTTTTCATTTTGTCTCCACCAAATCGTCGCATCAACTCATCTTCCAAAGAAACAAAAAATTGACTGACCCCAGGATCTCCTTGCCTACCCGCTCGTCCCCGCAACTGATCGTCAATCCTTCTGGCTTCATGACGCTCCGAACCGATAATGTAAAGTCCGCCGGCTTCTTTGGCTTTTTGATCCGGCTTAATATCTGTTCCTCTTCCCGCCATATTAGTAGCGATAGTTACCGCTCCGAAACTGCCGGCATTCTTGATAATTTGTGCTTCCCTTTCGTGATTTTTGGCATTTAAAACTTCGTGTTTAATGCCTCGTCGCTTTAACAAATCGGATAAATATTCCGATTTTTCTATGGCAATCGTTCCTACCAACACCGGTTGTCCTTTTTTATTTAATTCTCCGATTTTTTCCACAATCGCTTCCATTTTGCCCTTTTCATTTTTATAAACCACATCTCTGCGATCATCTCTGATGGTCGGTTTGTGAGTGGGAATTTCCACCACTTCCAAATTATAAACTTTGAACAGCTCTTCCGCCGAGGACATCGCCGTTCCGGTCATTCCGGATAGCTTGTTATACATTCGGAAATAATTTTGGAAAGTGATGGTTGCCAAAGTTCTGGATTCTCGTTGGACCTGAACACCCTCTTTGGCTTCAATGGCTTGATGTAAACCTTCGCTATAGCGTCGTCCGGGCATCAACCGTCCCGTAAATTCATCTACGATAATTATTTCTCCGTCCTTAACAACATAATCTTTATCTCGCTTAAACAAAATATGTGCTTTAAGGGCTTGCTCCAAATGATGAACATAAGAAACTTTTCCTTCGGCATAAATATTGCCAATTCCCAAAATTTTCTCCACCTTATCAATACCCGCTTGTGTTAAGGTTACGCTTTTTAGTTTTTCATCAACATTGTAGTCATCATTTTCCTTTAATCTCGGCACTACACCGGCAAATTGTTGATACATTTTAGTAGATTCGTCGTCCGGCGCTGAAATAATTAAAGGCGTCCGTGCTTCATCAATCAAAATGGAATCAACTTCATCAACAACGGCATAATTCAGCGGTCGTTGCACCACTTGTTCCACCGTCGGCGCCATATTATCTCGCAAATAATCAAATCCGAATTCATTATTTGTCCCGTAAAGAATATCACACTCGTAGGCCTCTCGTCTGCTTACCGATTGGAGATTTTCCATTTCCACCGTTACTTCATCGTCATCAACTTTTACCGGACTGTATTTATAAGAAACATCGTGATTTAAGCAAGCGGTGGACAATCCCAAAAAATGAAAAACCGCTCCCATCCAGTTGGCATCTCTTTTGGAAAGGTAATCATTAACCGTCACAATATGCACCCCTCGTCCGGTTAGGGCGTTTAAGTAGGCCGGCAAAGTAGCTGCCAAAGTTTTTCCTTCACCGGTTTTCATTTCCGCAATTTTTCCTTCATGTAAAACAACTCCTCCGATTAACTGTACATCATAGTGTCGCTCCTTAATAACCCGCCAAGCCGCTTCCCGCACCAAAGCAAAGGCTTCCGGCAAAATTTCCGCCAATTTTTTTTCAATCTTTTTTTTCTCTTTTTCTTTTTGCTCATCGGTTAAAAGAATTCTGTCTTTATCTTCCTTATATTCAATAACTTCTTCTACTCGCCTTTTTAATTCCTCCGTCTTTTTGGGAAAATCTTCGTCCGATAATTTTTTCACATTTTCTTCTTGTGCATTGATTTCCGCCACAATGGCTTCAATTCGTTTTAATTCTTTATTTAGACCCCTGCCGAATATTTTATCTAAAAATTTCATATTTTTACTCAACTCACAAATCAATTACAAACTTGACTTAAATTTACACCCAAACTTGTACCTGACTTGTGATTTATTTAATTTTATAAATTGATTATTTAAATTTTTATCTTTTCATCACTCTTTTTTTACGACCATTTTCAAATTCCGTTTCCAATATTTCACCCCTTTTTACCCCTCACTTTTCATTGGGAAAAATTTGCCAGATTGCCAAATGCTTCCTTACTTACTCTATCCCATTTTTAATACTTTGGCAATGGGTGTTAAAGAAAATCGCAACCAATAAAACTATCGTTAAAATTAAACCAATAGCAGTGACCACCAAAGCAATCACTTCTAAAAATAAATTGACTAAAAAACTATTTTTAAACTATGTTTTCAAATTAAAAGCATTTTTAAAAAAATTGCAATTGTTACAGTGTTATGGAACACTGTAACAATTGCAAAAAAGTAAGTTAAATATAAACTAAACAACACGAGTTGAGCAACATAGACTAAATAAATACCGAGCATTAATACTGAAGTAAAAACACAACAAACATATAACAAATTTTAAATTGATTTTAAGTTCCTCGTTAGTAAATACCGATTTTAATTTTACAAATTAAGTTTTTAACATTGAATCATTTAAAATTCTTGACCGGCGTATGCCGGTTAAAATTCTTGATCGGCGGATGCTCGGTTAAAATTCTTAACCGGCGGATGCTGATTTTAACCGGTAGATGCCGGTCTGAAAGGTGTAGTGAAATATAATGGTCGGGCCACTATAAATCCAGTGATCCGACCATTATTTCCATAACTTTTAAATTGCCAACCGGCGAATGCCAATTATAATTTTACTAAATTTTTTTCAAATCTCCCC
>CAYORE010000040.1:0-2561 GCA_964406325.1 uncultured Bdellovibrionales bacterium
CTGCTACCTTTATTGACCCCTTGTCGTTCTTTGTAAGTCAAAGTCGTCTTGTCTCCTCTCGACCGTAATCTAACCCAGGAGTAATTTTTCTCTAATCGCAAATCAGGATAGTCAAAAACCGCAATCCTGTATAAAATATCCTCCATTTTTTCCGCGCCAATCTTCCGCAATCTATTTTCAATATCCTTTATATTAATATCCGTATAAACAACTTCTACCTCTTTGTTTGACATAATATTTCTTTAATTTTAAATTCTAATAATCCCCTTCCGAAATTTCAACGCTCCCAACGCTTCGTAAATTTTAATTTTCGGTGGATTTTTCCAGTGCACATTTTTAATTAAATATAATTCCTAAAAATATAAATTGTAAATTCTATACAACATCCTTTCTAAATAATAAAATGAGAAAAATTAAAATGTTTTTAATTTTTTTCATAAATTTGTAAATTTGCAATTAATTTGTAGTTTCGTAGGATGAACCAACAAACCTCTCGTCAGCAATAAATTTTTTAAAAGTTGCCAAAGCTCCGGCGGAAGAATCCAGCCTTAATGTTGCCCAAAGATCATCTTCTTCTTCCCAATTTTCGTGCCAAGGACTAATGGCCTTGAATTGAATTAAACTGTCTTTGTTTAAAATATACTCAAAGGCACCGGCTAACCAAGAAGATTTTTTGCCCAAAGGATGATGATCGGTAACGCCAAACTCTAACAAGGCCAATGGTTTTTTCTTGGCAATTTCCAAAATCCACGGTTGCGCTCCCCTCATAATTGTTGGAAAAGTGTCCCAATAGTCTTCGGCGGGATGTAACGGACCGTAGGCACTGACTCCCACCCAATCAATATAATCATCGCCGGGATAATAATTTTTAGCCATATTCCAATCCGCATCCGGATAAGAATAAAAATCGGGATGAAAAAACCAAGTAACATTATCCACCCCCTCTTCATAAAAAATGTCTATTATATGTCTATAGGCATCCACAAATCTCTCCGGTCCATCGGCTTTATTGGGGTCACCATATTTTGTTTTAACCGCTCCACCATTAACAACTCCGCTCCAAGGAAACCAGTCCCCATTCATCTCCACTCCGAAATCCATCAAAACCATTTCGCCATACTCTTTAACATCTTTAGCGTATTGATGTAAATCATCATCAAAATTTCCGTCAATTATTTTCTGCAAAGAAAATGTTTTATCATAAGCGGTGTCAAACAACCGACGAGGCATCATCCGCACAAAAGGGATGGTGCCGGTACCAGCAATAACTTCTGCTTTTTCTTTGGGGAATTTTACTCCATCCTTTCCCCAGTTATTGGAAAAATAAGCCCACTTGATTGGCTTGCCAACCAGCTTGTTAAACTTCTCAATTCGTTCAGCGGTAACATTATCTTCCGGACCGCCAAAATCCGGAAAAGCCCCAAAATAAATTTTGTCTCCGGGCGGAGGAGGTAAAATAAAATCTCTATCCGCTTCGGAAAGATATCGTTCCACAGGACTGCCATTGAAAAATATTTCGACATTTTTTATTTCCGGAAATTGGGTCATTGTCATTCGTATTTCTTCCGTTATTCTGGGAGCGTCACAAACACCACCGCCCAGACCCTCACCGGTTAAATACACTTTTACAACCCCCTCTTCTTTTTTTAATACCCCTTCTAAAGATTCACTACTTAAAGCATTATACAGACCTTCTTTTGTCGGCGTGTAAGTTAATAATTTATTTAGAGTTTCCTGAGGAGTTAAATTTTCTCCAATAACTATTGGTAACAATTTATCATTACAGCCGATAAGCTCTCCTTCGGTTTCGGTAAATAAATCACTGCCGGCCAAGACGGTCAAAAAAATTTTTGTTTGGGCTGGCGATTTTTTTTCTACAATTTTTTGTTTTTGGTTTACGGCCATTTTTTGCCCGCTCGGTTTACTGACGCTTTTGTAAAAGGTAGAAAAAATATTTTCGCCGGTACTGGAGCCGGAGAAAAATGCTCCCAATAAATAAATTATTATTACTCCAATAATAACCGCTATCCCGGCGATTAAACTATACAATATTCCTTTCTTCATTTTTTTGTATTTAATTATTTACTTTTTAATTATAGCATATAATTGAAAAAATACTCCATAAAATGGAAAATGCTGTGGGGTAAATTTTGAAAATGTAAATCATTGACTTTTTTTGTTTTTATGCTAATTTAATAAACCAACTTTTTGAAATTGATTTTTGTTGATTTTTAAGAGTTGTATTAATAATTTAATTTAAAAAAATGGCCACAGTAGATAAACCGCCCCACTCTCCCGATTCCAACTCTCCTGATTCCAATATAGATGATGGGAACGAGAAAATTCAAAAGCTCTTCTCTTTGTTAATACAGTCAGCTCAAAGAGAAGTGCTTGATTATCAAACTTCATCACGCTCTTCTGAAGAAGTTAATAGATTACGCCGTAATCTAAGTAATTTACCGGAATTTTTTCAGGAGATGTTAATTAAAGAGATGTCTAAAGAAATAGTAACTACGATTTTGGTTATTCTAAACGAGGAAATTTAAAAAATAGAATTTCTT